>JBICHM010000091.1:0-21842 GCA_043101835.1 Phycisphaerales bacterium
GCCTGCTGGACGAAAACTGAGTTATTTGGCGCTCGTCATGTCACGATGGCGTGACAGCGCGATCGCATGCGCGTTTTGCGGTGGCTGAGGTCTTTGGGCGCGCAAAAAAATGGCGCGATCCGTTGCAGATCGCGCCAAGAGGTGGTGGGTGGACGGTGTGGTGTTGTCGTTACGCGGCTTCGGCGGCCATCTTCTCGGCCTTGGCGCGGGCGTCGTCGAGCGTGCCCACGTACATGAACGCCGATTCGGGCAGGTCGTCCGCTTCGCCGGCACACAGACGCTTGAAGCTGTCGATCGTGTCGGCCAGCGGCGTGTAGATGCCCGGGAAGCCGGTGAACTGCTCGGCCACGAAGAACGGCTGGGAGAGGAAACGCTCGATCTTACGGGCGCGGCCCACGATCAGCTTGTCCTCTTCGCTCAGTTCGTCGACGCCGAGGATGGCGATGATGTCCTGCAGGCTCTTGTAGCGCTGAAGGATCGACTGCACCTGGCGGGCGACCTGGTAGTGTTCTTCGCCGATGATGTTGGGGTCGACGATACGGCTGGTCGATTCCAGCGGGTCCACCGCCGGTTAGATACCCTTTTCAGCAATGCTGCGGCTGAGCACGACGAAGGCGTCCAAGTGGGCGAACGTCGTGGCGGGGGCGGGGTCGGTCAGGTCGTCGGCCGGGACGTACACCGCCTTAATGGAGGTGATGGCGCCCTTTTCGGTCGAGGTAATACGCTCCTGAAGCTGACCCATTTCGGTGCTGAGCGTCGGCTGATAACCCACGGCGGACGGCATACGTCCCAGCAGCGCGGACACTTCCGAACCGGCCTGCGTGAAGCGGAAGATGTTGTCCACGAACAGCAGGGTTTCTTTACCCGACTTGTCGCGGAACTCTTCACACATGGTCAGGCCCGACAGGGCGACACGCAGACGCGAGCCGGGGGGCTCGTTCATCTGGCCGAAGACCATCGCCACCTTGTCGATGACGTGGGCGACATTGCCCTCGGAGTCGGTGTACTGGGCTTCCTGCATTTCGCGCCAGAGGTCGTTGCCCTCACGCGTGCGCTCGCCGACGCCGGCGAACACGCTGTAGCCGCCGAACTCACGGGCGACACGCGCGATCATCTCCTGGATGATGACGGTCTTCCCGACGCCGGCGCCGCCGAACAGGCCGATCTTGCCGCCGCGGACAAAGGGGCAGAGCAGGTCGATGACCTTGATGCCCGTCTCGAGGATCTCGGTCTTGGGGTTGAGGTCCTGCAGCTCAGCCGCTTCGCGATGGATAGGCAGGCGCTTGGTCGCGCTCACGTCGCCGCGCTTGTCGATGGGGTCGCCCAGCAGGTTGAAGACGCGCCCGAGCACCTCTTCGCCGACCGGCACCGTCACCGGCGAGCCGGTGTCCACGCAGCTCATCCCGCGGATGACGCCGTCGGTCGAGCCCAGCGCAACGGCGCGGACCTTGCCGCCGCCCAGGTGCTGCTGCACCTCGCCGACGAGGTTGATCCTGCCCGCCTTCGTGTCGCCCTCGACCGTCAGGGCGTTGTAAATCTCGGGGAGCTGGTCCTCCGGGAACTGGGCGTCGAATGTCGAGCCGATGACCTGGTTCACAACGCCGGTGGCAGGCATAGCGATCGTCCTTCGGGGCGCGTCCGCGCCGGGATGCTGAAATAGGTGGCACTGCACGCGCGGCGGGCCGAGTCGCTCAGCGTCGCCGCACCCTCCCGACCGACCGCGTGCGCGAGACCCACCGCCTCGCACGGCCCGCCGAAGGGTCCGGGAGGATAGCGGCGCCCCCGCCGATCGGCCAGCGACCATTGGGCGCAACTCGCCCCCCGCCCCGCGCTGCCGACGCCGGCGCGCGACCGGCATCGCCCCACAAAAGGGCCTTGGAAACCACTCCCCGCCCGGCGATACTCATCATTGATGACTTAGAAATCCGCTATTGCTGGGGAGGCATCGCATGCGGACCGTCAACACCCCGTCCCCCGTCGCGATCGCCATCCTCGGTGTGCTGGCCACCGGCTCGGGCCTGGCCGCGTGGAGCCAGAGCGCTCCGCGCTCCGTGCCCCTACCGACCACGATCGACGACTTCTTCCTGCCCGGGACCCAGCCCGACCCGACGGGGAATGTGATCGAGCCGATCGTCGGCGCGATCGAGGGCTCCTGCACGAACTGCCATTCCAACTTCGATGCGCAGTATGTGGCCGCGGAGCCCTACCGGCACTGGAACGGCTCGATGATGGCCCAGGCGGCGCGCGACCCGCTCTTCTTCGCGACGCTCACAGTCGCCGAGCAGGATGCGCCCTTTTCCGGCGACTTCTGCCTGCGCTGCCACTCGCCCGCGGCGTGGCTGAACGGGCGCTCCACGCCCACCGACGGCAGCGCGCTGGCGATGCCCGCCGACTTTGACGGCGTCACCTGCCACTTCTGCCACCGCGCGGTGGACCCGGTTTACGAGGCGGGCGTCAGTCCGGCGAGCGACGCCGGCATCCTCGCCGCCCTCGCGCACCTGCCGGCCGACTTCGGCTCGGGCAAGTATGTGGTCGACCCCGACGCGAAGGTCCGGCGCGGGCCGCTCTCGGGCAGCAACCACCCGCAGGGCGCGACGGCGATCTACAGCCCGTTCCATTCCGAATCGACGATGTGCGCCACCTGCCACGATGTGAGCAACCCGGCCTTCACGCGCCAGCCCGACGGCACCTACGCCCCCAACGCCTTCGGCCAGCCCCACCCGACGCTGCTGGATGTCGACATGTTCCCCGTCGAGCGCACCTACTCGGAGTGGAAGCACTCCGCCTTCGCCGCCGGCGGCGTGCAGATGAACGGGCGCTTCGGCGGCAACCACCCGACGGGGGTCCTGGTCTCCTGCCAGGACTGCCACATGCCCGACCAGGTCGGCCCCGGCGCGCGCAACGGCACGGTGCGCCAGCACGCGCCGCAGCACGCCCTCAACGGCGGCAACACCTGGATGCTCCGCTCGGTGCGCAGCCTGTACCCCGACAGCGAGACGGGCCTGACCGCCGCGATGGTCGCCGACGCCGAGGCGCGCGTGGTCGGCCTCCTCCAGGCCGCCAGCGACATGGCGCTCTCGCAGGACGGCGACGACCTCGAGGTGCGCATCACCAACTACGGCGGCCACAAGCTGCCCACCGGCTACCCCGAGGGCCGGCGCATGTGGCTGAATGTGAAGTTCTTCGACGGCGAGGGCGCGCTCATCGCCGAGCGCGGCCACTACGACAACGCCACCGCCGTGCTCACCACCGGCGACACCAAGGTGTATGAGACCAAGCTGGGCGTCGACGCCACCGTCGCCGGCGCCACCGGCGTGCCCGAGGGCGAGTCCTTCCACTTCGTGCTCAACAATGTGCGCCTGAAGGACAACCGCATCCCGCCGATGGGCTTCACCAACGCGGCCTTCGACGCGGTGGGCGCGGCGCCGGTCGGCGCGACCTACGCCGACGGCCAGCACTGGGACGACACCGAGTACGACATCCCCTTCGGCGCCGCGAGCGCCGAGGTGCGCCTCTACTACCAGACCTCCAGCAAGGAGTACATCGACTTCCTGCTCGCCGAGAACACCACCGACAGCCGCGGCCAGACGCTCTACAACCAGTGGGTGCTCCACGGCAAGAGCGCGCCGGTCGAGATGGACTTCCAGACCATCGCGCTCACGCCTGTCGGCGCGACGCCCGACCTCAACGGCGACGGCGAGGTGGACGGCGCCGACCTCGGCCTGCTCCTCGGCGCCTGGGGCACGCCGGACGCCGACCTCAACGGCGATGGGAACACCGACGGCGCCGACCTCGGCCTCCTGCTCGGCGCCTGGGGGCCGGTCAGCTGAGTTCGTCGTTCGCGTCGACCTCGTCTTCGCGGTCGTCCGGCGCCGGGCTCGAGGCCGGCAGCAGGCCGACGAGCACGCAGAGGGCGCCGCCGGCGATCAGCCAGAGGCGGGCGCGGTCGTCGGTGGTCAGCCGGCGCAGCGCGGTGTCGGGGAGGCTGAGTTCGGGGAGGGGGGTGGGGTCGGGCTCGAGTTCGTCGAAGACCGAGGCGTCGAAGGCCGCGGGATCCCAGCCGTCGGGCGAGAGTTCGATGACGCGCCGGTCGGTCGGCGCGAGGTTGAGCTGCGTGGCCGCGAGCGCGAGTGTGACGGTGCGGTCGCCCTGACGGAGTGCGTCGAGGTACTCGCTGTAGTGGGCGAGGCGGTCGGCGGCCCGGGCCTCGATCGCGCGCGCCCGGTCGCGCTGCAGGTGGGCGCGCGACAGGTCGTCGTTGGCCGGGATCAGCACCGTCGCCGACAGCACCGCCAGCCCGGCGCAGAGGAAGAGCCAGCCGGGGTCGAAGCGCGATATGACAGCGGAGAGGGGGCGCACCGGACTCGTGTCATCGGCCGCCCCGACGCGCCGGCTGCACCGAATCGCCGCCGCCGGGCGCGTCCCCTGTGCTAGGGTGTTCGGTCCAGTTCCCGCCCCGCCGCCGCGGGGCGCCCGCAGGAGGCCGACCCATGCCCGCCGCCGCCACGCACCCCTTCCACCAGCGCACCGACAAGGTCCTCGACCACCTGCGCGACACCGGCCAGCTGAAGAGCCTGCAGACGATCCGGGGGCCCATGGGGCCGACCGTCGATCTCGAGGGCTACGGCGAGTGCCTGTGCTTCTGCAGCAACAACTACCTCGGCCTCGCCAACCACCCGGAGGTCGTCGAGGCCGGCGTCCAGGCGCTGCGCGACTACGGCGCCGGCACGGCGAGCGTGCGATTCATCTGCGGCACCTTCCAGCCCCACCACGACCTCGAGCGCACGATCGCCGAGTTCCTGGGCGTCGAAGCCGCGTACACCTTCGTCTCCTGCTGGAACGCGAACGAGGCGATCTTCGCGACGCTCTGCGAGCCCGAGGACTACATCCTCAGCGACGAGCTGAACCACGCCTCCATCATCGACGGCGTACGCCTCTGCAGCACGATCAAGAAGGGCATCCGCAAGGGCGTCTACAAGCACTCGAACATGGACGACCTGCGCGCCAAGCTCAAGGCGGCGCGCGATGACAGTTCCTTTACCGGCGTCATCTGGGTCGTCACCGACGGCGTCTTCTCGATGGAAGGCGACCTCGGGAAGCTCGACGAGATCCGCGCCATCTGCAACGAGTTCGATGCGCTGCTGGTCGTCGATGACTCCCACGGCACGGGCGTGATGGGCAAGACGGGGCGCGGCACGCACGAGCACTTCGGCATGGCCGGCAGCGAGGTCGACTTCTTCACCGGCACGCTGGGCAAGGCGCTCGGCGGCGCCGCGGGCGGGTTCATCGCCGGGCCGAAGAACGCGATCGACATGATCGTGCAGCGCGGACGCCCGACGCTCTTCAGCAACGCCCTGCCGGTGACGGTGGCCTGCAGCGCGAAGACGGCGATCGACTTGCTCGCCGCGGACCCCGGCATGGTGGACCGCCTGCGCGAGAATGTGGCCTACGCGCGGAAGGGCATCAAGGCGGCGGGGTACGAGGTGATCGAGAGCCCGACGGCCATCTGCCCGATCATCGTCGGAGAGACGGCGGACGCCATCGCGCGCAGCAAGACGCTCCTCGAGAAGGGCGTCTTCGTCATCGGCTTCGGCTACCCGGTGGTGCCAGAGGGCGAGGCGCGCCTGCGCGTGCAGATCTCAGCGGCGCACACGCGAGAGCATCTCGATGGACTGATCGGGGCGCTCAAGAGCCTTTAGCGCTCTCCGCTGCGACGCGGGGAGGACGGCGGTCTACAGCAGTTCCGGCTCGTCGAGGAACCGGCAGTGCGTGCGCACGAGTTCGAGCATCGCGGCGTTGATGTTCGCGCTGCAATCGACGAACTGCAGGCCGACGACATACTGGAACATGCCGACCTTCTCGCTGCGCCGGCACTCGGCCGTCACCGTCACCTGCACACGCGATCCGGTCAGCACGATCTGACGCTTCTCTCCCTGCGGCCAGTTGCGCCGGGTGAGGACCTTCGCGCCGGACTTCGAGAGATCCAGCAGGCGTCCGCGGCTGCACTTGATGCCCTCGACGAGCATCCGGCCGCTCTTCCGCCCCGAATCCGTCGCCGGTTCGAAGCCGTGCCGCTCGGTCAGTGCCGGGATGATGTTCCGTGTATAGCGCACAGTGCTCTCCCTATCGTCATCAGGCACCCGGACGGACGGGCGGCGAGTGAACGGTCCCGAATTCCGCCCTCGCGGGGTCTGTCTGTGCAGGTTGTGCCGTCCGAAGGGGCCTCCGGCGATCGTCCCGGAATAGGCCGATCGTGTTGACGGTTCCTTTGACCGGTCCAAGGGGGGCGCCCCGCAGATGGAAACGACCATGCACGACGACACGAGAACGACCGAGAACAGCGCCCCGGCGCCCGCTCGAAAGCGGTTGCTCGCCCGCCTCCCGTGGGGGCCGATCCTGCTCGTCCTGGCGTTCGTGGCCGTCTGGGCGTGGCTCGGGCGCACGGCGCCGACGCCGCCGGCCTTTGACACGGGCCTGACGCTCGCGAGCGCCGTCGACACCGCGCGCTCCGGCGATCGATACGTGCTCGCCGTGGCGACCGCCGACTGGTGTGCGCCGTGCCAGGGCTACAAGCGCGGCGCCCTGGTCGACCCGCGCGTCGAGGCGTGGATCGAGGACCACGCCGTGCCCGTCTACATCAACATCGATGAATCGCCCGGCGATGCGCGCCTGCTCGATGTGCAGGGCATCCCCGCGACATACCTCATCCGCGACGGCCAGGTCGTCGCGCGCGCCAGCGGCGCCATGGGCGCCGGCGCGCTGCTCGACTGGCTCGATCGCGCTCGTCTCAACTGAACGAAGGCGACGCGCTCTAGCGCGGGTTTGTCTCGATCGTCTCGGCGATCCAGATCTGGCTGCTCGGGCGATCCTCACCGGGCTCGGCGCCCGCGCGCTGGCGCGTCCACATCATCAGCGAACCGTCGTTGCTGAAGACGGGCAGCCCGTCGAAGCCCGACGCCAGCGTGATGCGCCGCTTCGCGAGCGACTGGGTCGCGACCGCGTCGCCAACCGGCGGGACGGCGATCGCGTACACCTCGTAGTTCCAGTGGCCGACCTCGCTGGTCGCGTACACGAGGAACTCGCCCGACGGGTGCCAGTAGGGCGCCCAGTTCACGTGCTCGTTCGCCGTGATCTCGTGCTCGGTCGCCACGCCGACGGGCCGGCCGACGTCGTCGAACTCCAGATCGGCGACGTACACCTGCAGCAGGTCGTTGCCGACGCGATCGCTGCGGTAGACGAGGCGCTTCCCATCGGGGCTGAAGAACGGCCCGCCGTCGTAGCCGGGCGCTTCGACGATGGGCCACTGCTCGCCCGTCTCGACATCGTGGATCCACAGGTCCGGGTCGTTCGTTTCGGCGTCGACGTGCGTGAAGACGACGAAGCGCGCATCGGGGGAGATCGAGCACTCGGCGTCGTAGCCGGGCATCGTCCACATCGGGACGGGGCGCAGCGCATCCTCAGCCCACATCGGCTCGGGGCGGTCCGGGTGCTCGGCGCGCCAGATGCGCGGCACGCTCTGCTGGACAACCTCCATCTCCGGCGGGAACGCCCAGGCGTACCGGCTCTCGCCGCGCTGGTAGCCGGGTTTGTCGCCGGGCGCGGGCGCGGTGAGCGTGGAGCCGTAGATGACTCGATGGCTGTAGAGCGGGTGGAACCAGCCGCAGGTGTTCGCCGAGCCGGGCGGGGAGAGCAGCGTGGCCTCGCCGAGGCCGGTGATGCGCCCGTCGGCGTCGCGCTCGAGCGGGGCGATGTACATCGAGTAGTCGGCGTCGGCTTCCTCGCCCGGCGCGGGCGCGGGGATGGCCTGGAAGACGACCCAGGTCGCGTCGCGATTGAAGTACGCCTCGCCGGCCTTCTCGAAGTCGCTCGGGAAGGTCAGCTGCACGTGGTTGCGCAGCATGTCCGCCTCGCCCGCGCGCCAGTCGAGCGGCGCATCGGCGCCGGGCTGCGCGGCGGCGCAGGAGACGATCGACAGCGCGAGAGCGCCGCCGGCGAGTGAGGTCAGCATCGCGGGAATCCGCATCGATCAGGCTCCTTCGGCGGGTGCGCCTGCAGCGCACGAGGGGTCGGTATGGTAGACCTCACGCGGCCTCCGGCCCCCGCCCGGCCCTCGAAATGCGTCCGCGGCGTGCCCCAACGGGCCCCCCGCCAGCATCGGAGATCGACATGCCCGCCATCCGTCCCGCCCGCGCCCTCCGCAGCCTGCTGCCCGTCCTGCTGATGGCGGGAACCACCGCCTGCGCCGTCGCTCAGCCTGCCGAACAGCCGGCGCCGGCGCCCGTCTCCTTCGCGCCCGGCGACGAGGCGCCATCGGTCACGCAGCACTCGATCACCGTCGATGGGGAGCGCCTCGACTACACCGCCACCGTCGGCTTCACCGACATGCTCGACGACGACGGCGCGCTGCGCGGGCGCATCTTCTCGATCGCCTACACCCTCGACAACGCGCAGGATGCGCCCGCCGACCGGCCCGTCACCTTCGTCTTCAACGGTGGGCCGGGCTCCTCGAGCGTGTGGCTGCACCTGGGCACGGCCGGGCCGATGCGCGTCGACCTGGGCCCCGACGGCGACATGCCCCGCCCGCCGGGCGCCCTCGTCAAGAACCACGCCACCTGGCTGGATGTCACCGACCTGGTCTTCATCGACCCCGTCGGCACCGGCTACAGCCGCCCCGCAGGCGACGGCGCGCAACGCGAGTTCAGCGGCCTCGAGGAGGACATCCGCGCCGTCGGCGACTTCATCCGTCTCTGGACCACCCGCTCCGGGCGCTGGATGAGCCCGAAGTTTCTCGCAGGCGAGTCCTACGGCACCACGCGCGCCGCGGGCCTCAGCCAGTACCTCCAGAACCGCCACGGCATGTACCTCTCGGGGATCGCCATGATCTCCACCATCCTCAACTTCCAAACAGCGCGCTTCGACACCGGCAACGACCTGCCGTATGTGCTCTTCCTGCCCACCTACGCCGCGATCGCGCACTTCCACGGCCAGCTGCCGCCCGACATGCAGAGCAAGAGCCTCGAGCGGGTCGCCGAAGAAGCGCGCGCCTGGGCGATCGACGAGTACATGCCCGCCCTCGCGAAGGACGCGGCGCTCACCGACGCAGAGCGGTCGCGCGTCGTGCGCGACCTCGCCCGCTTCACGGGGCTCGACGAGGACTATCTGCACGCCGCGAACATGCGCGTCGTCATCAGCGCCTTCTGCAAGGAGCTGCTGCGCGACGAGCGGCGCACCGTCGGGCGCCTCGACGGCCGCTTCGTCGGCATCGATTCCGACGCATCCGGCGATTCCTTCGAGCACGACCCGAGCATGACGGCGATCCGCGGGCCCTACACCGCCGCGTTCAACGACTACATCCGGCGCGACCTGGGCTTCGAGAGCGACACGGTGTACGAGATCCTCAGCGGGCGCGTCGGGCGCTGGTCGTACGCGGGCTTCGAGAACGAGTACGCCGACCTCGGCGAGCGCCTGCGCGACGCCATGAGCCGCAACCGCTTCCTGCATGTGCTCTTCGCGTCGGGCTACTACGACCTCGCGACGCCCTACTTCGCCAGCGACTACACCGTGAACACCCTCGGCCTCGAGCCGGAGCTGCGCGACAACATCCACCAGACCTACTACCCCAGCGGCCACATGATGTACATCCATGTGCCGTCGCTCGAGCGCCTGCACGACGACATGCGCACGCTCATCGAGACGGCCGTCAGCGCGACCGACCCGTCGCCGGGGATCCGGGCGGAGTGAGCAGGCCGCGCGCGGGAACGCCCGTCCGCAGCACCCCCAGCGCCCAGCGAATCGCCGGCACGCACACCGCGTCGCCGAGGCCGAAGAGGATCTCGTTCTCGCGGAAGCCCTCGTAGACGGCCTCGGGCAGATCCGCGCCCTGCAGCGCTGCGCACTCGCGCGCGGTCAGGAAGCGCACGCGATAGTCGCCGCGCCCGGCCTCGAAGAGGATCTGCTTGGCGCTCCCGCCCTTCGGCGTGCGCAGGCAGCCGGCGAGGCCGTCGGTGCGCAGCTCGGTGACGCTCTTCTTCGCGCCCCCCTCGCCGACGGCGCGCACGCGCCGGAAGGCGCAGGCGCGCGTGATGCGCTCGCCGTCGATCATGGCCTGCGCCCGCGCGCGATGCCCGGGGTGCAGCTGCTCGACGAAGTAGCGCGCGCGATCAAGCGGCCACCAGCGCGCATCGTCCGGCCCGAGCGTCTCGCAGATGTCGGCGATCGTCGGCGTCGCGCTCGGCAGCGCCGGGAGTTCTCGCGCCTGCCACGCGAGATCCGCGTGGGCGCGCATGGCGTCGAGCAGTCGCTGCGGGCGCGCGGGGTGGGGTGCCAGGGCGTCGAGGTCCGCTGCGCCCGGCGAGGCCTCGTCGTCGAATCGCGTGCACGCCAGCAGCAGGCGCGGGCGCGACTGCCCGGTGAATCGCGCGGCGTCCACGCGCAGCATCTCAACGCCGTAGCCCAGCGCATTCACGCGCTCGACCAGCGCACGAAGATCGTTCCCGCCGTGGCTCGTCAGCAGACCCACGACATTCTCGAAGAGAAGCCAGCGCGGGCGATCGGCCGTCGCCTCGAGCAGGCCGAGCATCCCCCACACCGCGCCCGACTGCCCGGCGTAGATCCCGCCGCCGCGCCCGGCGAGGCTGAGGTCGGTGCAGGGGAAGGAGGCGGTCCACAGGTCCGCGCGGGGCAGTTCGGCCGCGCGCACCGCGTGCACATCGCGTACATCGAAGTGGTCGTCGCCCGGGAATGCCGCCCGGTAGAGGCGGGCCTTCATCGGATCCACATCGTTCGCCCACGCGACGCGCCAGCCGGCGCGCTCGAGGGCATGGCGGACGAGGCCCATCCCGGCGAAGAACTCGCAGGCGACCCCCGCGCCACCCGCCATCCCGCCTCGTTCGGTCGCGTCCTGCGCCATGGGTCCCTTCTACGGCGGCGCCGCCCCGAACGCCAGCCTCGGCGCGCCCGATCGGGCCAATCCCCTCAGCGCCTCGGGCCCCTCGCCCGATACCATCTGTCGCCCATGCCGCCCGCCCCGCCCACCATCCCGATGCGCCTCGTCGCCGTCCTCAGCGCGCTGGTGCTCGCCACCGCGCTGCCCGGCGCCGTGATGGGCTTCCTCGCGGGCAACTACTTCCTGGGCGTGCTCGAACTGGTCGTGATCCTCGCCGCCGCGATGGGCATCCCCATCGGGCTCGGGCGCTTCAACCGCGGGCCGGCCATCGCGATCGCCTGCGTCGCCGGCGGCGTCGCGACGCCCACCGTGCTCAGCGGCCTCTCGCAACTCGGCCCGCTCATGGGCGTTGAGGTGCGCCCGTGGATCCTCGGTCGCCTTGCGATCAGCATCGTCATGCTCGCCTGCGCCGGGCTCGTGCTCGTCGCGCGCCGGCCGGCGCAGTCGGTGCGCTATCTTGTGCGCGCCGTTGCGCTCGGGGCGCCGGTCGTCGTCTTCGCCGGCCTGTGGTGGAAGGTCCCCGCGTTCCGCAACGCGATCGACGGCCTCCATCCCATCGCCAACGGCCTGCTGTGGGCGGTCCTCGGGCTCATCGGGCTCGTGCTTGTGTCGGTCGGGGCGCACTGCTTCATCCGCGCCTTCGAGGTCGGCGTCGAGGCCGGCGAGGAGCAGGCGGCGGCGTCCGAGAAGGCCGGCGCGCCCGCCTGAGGGGCCCGGAATCGCGTTCTCTGAAAGGCCCCGGCCCCCGACGCGTACTATTGGGTCGGGAGACGCTGCATGGGTGAATCGCTGCTGTTGCTGCTGTTGGGTCTCGTCGTCGGCGCCGCGGGCGTCGCGGTGTTCCTGCTGCTCGTGAAGAAGGGCGCCAAACAGGGCCCGCTGGAGATCCACTCGGTCTTCGAGCGCGTGCAGGCCGTCGGTCGCCTCATCGGGCTGGAGGTCAGCGCCAAGGAGATCGCGACGACCACGAAAGGCCTCTCCTGGCTGCCGCCGATCCTCCTCAGCCAGGCGCGGATCGCGATGATCTTCCAGTTCGAGAAGCAGTACGCCATCGACCTGCACAAGCTCCGCCCCGAGCAGGTGCACAAGGTCGGCGAGCGCTATGTCGTCGACCTGCCGCCCGTCGAGGGGCGCCTCCGCCTCGTCGAGATGGTGCCCTACGACATCCAGGCGGGCCGCGTGCTGGGGCTGCTCGATGTCATCCAGATGAACGCGCAGACGCAGAAGGAACTCATCGAGCGCGCCCAGAGCCAGGCGGCGGAGCTGTACGAATCCAACGCCCCCAAGTACGAGGCCGAGGCGCGCGCCAGCATCGAACGCCAGCTCCGCGCGCTCCTTGAGATGTTCGAGGTCGATGTCGAGTTCGTCTGGGCCGAGCAGCCCCAGGGGCGCGAGCGCGTGGAGGTCAGCGAGCGCATCAAGACCGGTGCGGCTGTCTGAGGGTCCGGCACAATCTCAGAGGAATCGCTTTCGCATCCTTCCATTGCTGGGTACGCTGCATGGGTCACCCTCCGGAGGTCCACCATGCGAATCCTGCAGGCGTTCCTCGCAGCCGCGATCGTGTCACCCGCGCTCGGCGCCGAGGTGTATGTCGATTTCCACGCGCCGGAAGGCGGCGATGGCACGGCCTCGATGCCCTTCAACTCGATGCACGACTTCGTGCCGGCTCCCGGTGACACGGTCTATCTGACCGGCACAGTGCGCGAGCGCGGTGTCGAGTACACCGGACTCACCGATGTGACCTTCACCGGCTGGCCCGGAAGAGACCGCCCGGTCTTCCGCGCCGACATCGCGTTGACGGATGGCTGGTCGGCAGACTCGACGCCCGGCGTCTACACCATCCTGCCGCCTCCGGGCTGGGCCGGAAGTGTCATCGTTGCGTGCGAGATCACTGAGGATTGGGAGACTCGCATCGATGCGGACGGCCGACACTTCGGACACTTCGAATACCGGGGCCTCATCTCCGAAGTTCGCAACGAGCCCGGCACATGGACCTTCCACACGCAGACGGGGCGCTTCGTCGTGCATCCGGCTGACGGCATGTCGCCGGCGGTCTCCGGTCGGCAATACGCAGTGGAGTTCCAGGAGCTCCAGTTTGCGCTGCGGGATTGCGAGCGCATCGCCATCTCCGGTGTCGATTTCATCCGCACAGGCGCCGCGGTCTCGGTCGGCGCGGGCGCCGATGTGCTGATCGAGGATGTCAATGCGATCGCGACGGATCTGGTCTACGCGGCTCGATGGCCAACGACGAGTTCGCCCGGTCCGTCCGGGCTCATTGTTCAGAACGCGCTTGTCCATCAGGGTGAGATCAGAGTTGTCGGCGGCGACGCTCGCTTCGAGAATGTGACGATTCACGATTACCCGCCGCTCGGCCTCACGGGCGATGTGAACGATCCTGAGGATCACCTCGGTCTGATCGTTCGCAATGGAGAGGATGTTTCGTTCAGCAACTGCTCGTTCATCGGGTACCCGGGCACGGCAGGCACGATTCGCATCGACGACATTCTGCCGATACCGGCGTCCCCGCTCGTCGCCTCGACCTATGCGGTGCGATTTGTCGACTGCGAGTTTGACAGCATGCTGCGGTTCGCCGCAATCGATCCCTCGCCATCGGCCGACTTCGACAACGTTTCTGTCGCATTTGAGCGGTGCCGTCTCACGTTCGATCGGCCCGCCGACCAGTCGCTGAAGACCCGCATCGAGCCGCCGATCGACATCGATGGTGTTGACGCGCGACTGCTCTTCTCGGCGTGCATCCTGGATATCGACGCCCGCGGGCTCGGCGGCTTCAGTCCGATTCAGATCGAGGAAGGCGCCGTGCTGTTCAACAACAGCACCATTGTCGCGAGGCTCGATCCAACGCAGCGGATTGTGCGGACCCTGACGACCGCCGGGACGGTCGAGGCCGTCCAGTCGATCATTGTGCGCGACGCACCGGGCCCGTTCATCCTCGGCAGCAACACCGAACCGCTTGCCGATCTGCAGGATTCGCTGCGGTTCGACGGCAACTGGTTCTTCAATATCACCAACGGCGACTACCACTCGAACCCGGCGATCGACGAGGCTTTTGAGTGGTCTTTCTACATCGACAACAGCCCGAACCTGTCGCTCGGTGTCGATCCCGTGTTCTCCGATCTGGCGGCCGGTGATCTCTCACTGGCGCTGTCGAGCCCCATCCGCAATGTCGCCCCGGATGCGAATCTGCTCGCGCCGGAACGAGGTGTCTTTGGCGCCTTCCACGACGGTCGCTACGGCGCGCAGCAGTTCGGCCTGTCGCCGTGTGCGCGCGACTTCAACGGCGACGGATTCGTGGACGGCGCCGATCTCGGTCTGCTGCTCGGCGCCTGGGGCGGAAGTGATCCGGTCTTCGACGCGTCTGGTGACGGCGTCGTGGACGGCGCCGACCTCGGCCTGCTGCTCGGCGCCTGGGGCCCCTGCGACTGATCGCGGTACCATCGGTCGGTGGCCATCGCCCGCAACGCCTACCGACGCGCCTGGTTCGACACCTTCGCGCGATCGGTCGATGGCGGTGTGACGGCGCGGGAGGTCGCGTTTCTCGAGCGACTCCTGCCGCGCGACGCGTTCCCGCACATCCTCGACCTCGCCTGCGGCGCCGGGCGCCACGCCGACGCCCTCGCCCACCGCGGCTACCGGGTGCTCGGCGTCGATCGCGATCAGACAGAACTCGACCGCGCCCCGCACGGCCCCGGCTGCGCCGACTACCGCCGCCTCGACATGCGCGATCTCGCCGGCCTCGCCGATGCGCCCTTCGACGCCTGCATCTGCCTGTGGCAGTCCTTCGGCTCCTTCGAGGACGACGCGAACGACGCCGTGCTGGGCGACATCGCATCGCTGCTTCGCCCCGGCGGGCGTCTGCTGCTCGATGTCTACGACCGCGACTTCTTTGATGGCCCCGAGGTCACGCGCCGCTTCGAGCGCGCCGGGCGCTGGGTGACCGAGCACCGCTGGGTCGATGGCGACCGTCTGCGCGTGCACCTCGCCCTCGACGGCGGCCCGCTGCTGGATGTCTTCGAGTGGCGCGTCTTCAGCCCGGACGAACTCGCCGACCTGTGCGCGCAGTCCGGCCTGCGAGAGATCCTCCGATGCGCGCGTTTCGACGAACGCACGCCCCCCTCGGCCGACGAGGCGCGCATGCAGATGTGCTTCGAGAAGGCCTGAGCCTCAGCCCCACGCGCCGAGCAACAGCCCAAGATCCGCGCCGTCCACGACGCCGTCGCCGGTCAGGTCCGCCGGGCAGCCGGCGCAGGGGCCCCACGCCCCGAGCAGCAGGCCGAGGTCGGCGCCATCCACGACGCCGTCGCCGGTGAGGTCCGCCGGGTCGCCGACCGTCGGCAGCGTCGCCGCGACGACGACCTGCGCCGTCGGCGACACGCTGCAGACCAGCGCCACCGTGCCGTCGTCGCCCAGCCCGTTGGCTGTGCCGCCCAGCAGCGTGCTGTCGGCGAGGAGGATCGAGAAGACGATCGTGCGCGTGTCGCCCCCGCCAAGGTCGACGGTCTCGCCCTCGCGCGCAACCAGCGTGAGGCCGTTGGTCTCGTCCCACGCGAAGATCGCGCTGTCGTTGGAGGTCGAGATGCCCGGCCCGGCCATGAACCCGCCGAAGACGATCTGCCCCGCCTCATTGAGGACGATCGGCTGCAGGATCGTGAAGGTGGCGTTGTTCACCACGCCCACCGCGTCGCCCTCGCGCGCGACGAGGCTGAGGCCGCCGGCGTCGCCGAAGTAGATCGCGCCGTCGTTCCCGGTCGTCACGCCGGCGCCCTTGAGATTGGTCAGCAGGGCGATGTCGCCTGCGCTGTTGATCTGCGGGATGTTGGGGAACGCGAGGAAACCGCTCCACTGCACGCCGGCGGGCACGCCCGGCGCCTGGTCGCCCTCGCGCACGAGCAAGGTGAGCGCGCCGGGCCCGCCGACCCAGATGCCCTCGTTGTCGGCGGAGGTCACGCCGCCGCCGGTGGTGGCGCCCTCGAAGACGACCACCGGCCCGCTGCGCAGGTTCGCGCTGTCGGGCAGGGTCAGGAAGCTCGCGCCCGCGGGCATGCCCGGCGCGGCGTCGCCGAGGCGCGCCACCAGGCTCGTCGCTCCCGGCGCGCCGGCCCACAGCCCGCGGTTGTTCGTCGAATCGACGCCCGTCCCCGTCAGGAACGCCGAGTGCGCAATCTGCCCGCCCGGGCTGACCGTCACTGAGCCGAGCGTGTCGAAGACCGCGCCGCCCGCACCGGGAGCCGCGTCGCCTTCGCGCGCCGCCAGCGAGAAGCCGCCCGTCACGCTGCCCGCCCAGATGCCGCCATCGTTCGCCGTCGTCACGGCGCCCCCGGTCATCGTCGCGCGGAACACCTGCGTGGCGCCGGTCGCGCGGCTCATCAGCACGGGGCTGAGCAACTGGTCGAAGAGTGCGCCCGCCGGTCCGCCCGGCGCCGGCGTCACGCCCTGCTCCGCGGCGAAGAGGGGCGTCCCGGCGCCCGGCCACACCCAGCGGCTCTGGCGCAGCGGCGCCGCGCCGCCCGCTGCGGTCGAGAAGCCCGCGATCCCCACGCGCCCGCCCGCCACATTGGGGCGCTCGAAGTCGCCGAAGAAGCGCCCCGCGCTCGTCGTCGCGACGCCCTCGCGCACGAGGATGCCGACGCCCCCGATGTCGCCGAAGCCGATGGCGGAGTTGGTGCTGCCCGCCACACCCGGCCCGGCGAGCGATGCGGCGAAAACGATGTTGCCGCTGGCGTCGACGCTGGCGGTGAAGATCGAGGCGTAGGTGTTCCCGGCGCCGAGGCCGGGGCCGAGAGGGCCGTCGGTTCCGGTGGCCGCGAGCGCGGTCAGGGGCAGCCCGGCGTGCGCCGCGCCGGCGCCGGAGAGCGTCGCGGCTGCGACCGGCGCGAGGCGCCGCCACGAGAGCGTGCGAGTCTGCATATCGCCATCCTCCAGGGAGGCGCGCGATCGCAGAGCGTGGCGCTCCGGTGCGCGCGCCGGTTCACCGCAGGAGGTATCGGCAGAACCGCGCGCCGGACACCCGTTTCGGGGTCAGCTTCCCCAGGCGCCGAGCAGGAGGCCGAGGTCCGCCCCGTCCACCACCCCGTCGCCGTTGAGGTCCGCCGGGCAGCCGGCGCAGGGGCCCCACGCCCCGAGCAGCAGGCCGAGGTCGGCGCCATCGACGACGCCGTCGCCGGTGAGATCGAAGGGGTTGCCCGCGCCGGGCGCCTGCGCGCGGAAGAGCATGTTGCCGAAGGGCTGCACCTGCCCGCGGATGACGATCGTCCCGTCGTCGCCGATGCCCGAGGCGACGCCGGCGCCGTCGAACTCCGCGGCGCTGAACTGCAGGTTCGCCAGCGTGCCGACCTCGCCGGCGCCGAGGTCGTAGGGCTCGCCGGCGCGCGCGACGAGCGTGAGGCCGCTGGTCGCGTCCCAGACATAGATGCCCTGGGTGAAGGTCGAGCCGTCGTCGATCGAGGCGTCGAGCAGCACCTGCCCGCTGTCGTTCGTCGCCACCTGGCTGAAGAACGCGACCGAGAAGCCCGGCGCCTCGGGCGCGGCGTCGCCCTTGCGAAGGACCGGCTGGATGCTGCCCACGGCGCCGTGCATCACCGCCTCGTTGTTCGTGCTGTCGACGCCGGCGCCGGTGAGCGCGATGCGCGTGGTGATCCGCCCAGCGCTGTCGATCGACGGGTTGGTGAAGATGAACTGCAGCGAATCCATGAGAACGCCCGCGGGCAGCCCGGGCGCCTGGTCGCCCTCGCGCAGCGCGAGCGTCAGTCCGCCGGGGGCGCCGACCCAGACGCCCTCGTCGTCGGCGGTCGTCACGCCGCCGCCGGCCACCCGCGCCTTGAAGACCACCGTGCCGGCGCTGTCGCCGACCGAGTAGCCGCCCGGGGTGAACTCGCTGAAGACCGCGCCCGCCGGCATGCCCGGCGCCGCGTCGCCGGTGCGCGCCACCGGCGTGAGCGCGCCAGGTGCGCCGGACCAGATCGCGGTGTTGTTCGTGCCGTCAACACCGGGCCCGTCGAGGAAGCCGTCGATGGCGAGCCCGCCGTCGCGCGCCATGCGCACGCTTCCGATCGACGCGAGCGTCAGCCCGGTGAACCCGGGTGCGCCGTTGCCGGTGCGCGCCACGAGCGTCAGAGCGCCCGGCGTCCCGGCGTACACGGTGGTGAAGTCGGTCGCGCTCACGGCCCCGGTGAGGTTGTTCCGGAAGGCGTAGGTCCCGACGCCGTTGGTGAGCACCAGCTCCGGCGGACCGAAGAAGACGCCCGGCCCGGTGCTCGGTGGCTGCATCGTTGTGTGGGTGAGGGTGCTGAGGACGCCGCCGGCGTGCACGAATGTCTCATCGAAACTCGTGACGGCCACATCGCCGTCGCCGGTGTTCGCGTTGGAGTTCAGGAAGCCGATCGGGGCGCCGGTGAAGGGCGACAGATCGCTTGTGCGGATCCTGAGATCGTTCGTCCCCGCGTCATGCGCCCAGACACCGAACTCCCCGCCCGCCGGCACGTTGGGGCCGAAGACCTCGGCGTAGAAGACGATCCGGCCCGAGGCGTCGACCACCGGGCCGAAGAAGGACGAGAAGACCGTGTCGGCCTCGACATTCGGTCCGAGCGATCCCGCGGCGCCGCTTCGCGCGATGACCTCCAGCGAGAGCGCGCCCATGACCTGCGATGGCGCACACGACAGGATCCCGGCGACGACGACGGCGTACCGCATGGCTCATTCTCCCCGGCTGCGCAGACGCAGCCGGAGACGAATCTAGCGGATCGCCTCCGCGATCCAAAGGGTGTTCTCTCGGATCGGCCCGGGCGGCCTGCCCCGACTACGCCCCCGCCGGCGCCGTCGCGCCCGCCTTTTCAAAGGTGAACGACTTGCCCTCATAATCGACGCGCACGCGGTCGCCCTCGCCGAACTCGCCGGCGAGCAGGCGGCTGGCCAGCCCGTTCTCGATGCGCTGCTGGATTACGCGCTTCAGCGGGCGCGCGCCGAAGGCCGGGTCCCAGCCCTCTTCGCCCAGCTGACGGATCGCTTCGTCGGTGATCTCGATGCCCAGCCCCTTCTGCGCGAGACGCTTCGTCAGGCGACCCAGCTGGATGCGCACGATCGCGTCGATCTGCTCCCTCTTCAGCTGGTGGAAGACGACCGTCTCGTCGATGCGGTTGAGCAGCTCGGGGCGCAGGTGGCGCTTGAGCTCCTCACGCACCGCGGCTTCGATCTCCCAGTCTTCGCCGCCCTTGGCGGTCAGGTCCTGGATGTGCTGCGAGCCGATGTTGCTCGTCATTACGACGATGCTGTTGCGGAAGTCCACCGTGCGCCCCTGCCCGTCGGTGAGGCGCCCGTCGTCGAGCACCTGCAGCAGGATGTTGAAGACATCGGGGTGCGCCTTCTCGATCTCGTCGAGCAGGATCACGCTGTACGGGCGCCGGCGCACGGCCTCGGTCAGGCGTCCGCCCTCCTCGTAGCCCACATAGCCGGGGGGCGCGCCGATGAGGCGCGCGACCGCGTGCTTCTCCATGTACTCGCTCATATCGACGCGCACCATCGCCTCTTCCGTATCGAAGAGGAACTCGGCGAGCGCCTTGCACAGCTCCGTCTTGCCCACGCCCGTCGGGCCGAGGAAGAGGAACGAGCCGATCGGGCGCGCCTCGTCGCCCAGGCCCGCGCGGCTTCTGCGCACCGCGTCGCTCACCGCGCGCACGGCCTCGTCCTGGCCCACCACGCGACGGTCGATCTCCTCCTCCATCCGCAGCAGCTTCTCGCGCTCGCTCTCGACCAGGCGCGCGACGGGAATGCCCGTCCACTTGCCGACAACCTCGGCGATCTGCTCGGCGTCCACCTCCTCCTTCACGAGGAGGTCGCCGGTGGCCGCGCGCTCGTCGAGGCGGCGCTCGGCGCCCGCGAGGCGGGCCTGCAGGTCGCGCATCTCGCCGTACTGGATGCGGGCCGCGGCTTCGAGGTCGCCGCGCCGCTGCGCCTGCTCGAACTCCGTGTGCTTCTGATCGACCTCGCGCTTGATCGCCTGCACTTCGTCGAGATCCTTCTTCTCGGCGTCCCAGCGCGCCGACAACGCCCGATCGTGCTCGCGCAGCTCCGCGAGGTCCTTCTCCACGCGCTCGAGCGACTTCTTCGACGCCTCGTCGCCGGCGTCGGCCTCGATCTTCAGCGCTTCACGCTCGATCTCCAGCTGCATGATCTTCCGGCGCAGCTCGTCGAGCTCCGTGGGCATGCTGTCGATCTCGATGCGCAGGCGCGAGGCGGATTCGTCCACCAGGTCGATCGCCTTGTCTGGCAGGAAGCGGTCGGCGATGTAACGGTGGCTGAGCGTGGCCGCGGCGACGAGGGCGCTGTCGAGGATGCGCACGCCGTGGTGCGCCTCGTAGCGGTCCTTCAGGCCGCGCAGGATCGCGATCGATTCCTCCACGCCCGGCTCGTCGACATACACCGGCTGGAAGCGGCGCTCGAACGCGGCGTCCTTCTCGATGTGCTTGCGGTACTCATCCAGCGTCGTCGCGCCGATACAGCGCAGCTCGCCGCGCGACAGCGCGGGCTTGAGCAGGTTGCCCGCCGACACCGCGCCCTCCGCCTGCCCGGCGCCGACGATCGTGTGCAGCTCGTCGATGAAGAGGATGATGCGCCCCTCGCTCGCGGCGACCTCGCGCAGCACGGCCTTCAGACGCTCCTCGAACTCGCCCCGGTACTTCGCGCCGGCGAGCAGCTGCCCGACATCGAGCGCGACGATGCGCGCTTCGCGCATCGACTCCGGGCAATCGCCCGCCACGATCCGCAGCGCCAGCCCCTCGGCGATCGCCGTCTTGCCGACGCCCGGCTCGCCGATCAGCACCGGGTTGTTCTTCGTGCGCCGGCTGAGCACCTGCATGCAGCGCCGGATCTCTTCATCCCGACCGATCACCGGGTCGAGCTTGCCCTGCTGGGCCTTCTCGGTGAGGTCGATGGCGTACTTCTTGAGCGCCTCGTACCCCTGCTCGGCGTTCTGGTCGGTGACGCGATCGACGCCGCTGGCGGCGCGGAGTTCCTTGACGGCGCTCGTGACCTTCGCCTTCGTCAGCCCGACCGCGTCGAGCACTTCCTTGGCGTCGCTCTTCACCTCGGTGAGCGTGATGAGCAGGTGCTCGGTCGAGACATACGCGTCGTCCATGTCTTCGGCGCACTGCTCGGCCTTGGCGAGGACCTCGGCGAGCGTGCGTCCCGCCTGCGGCGCCCCGGCGCCGCTGACGGTGGCCTTGCTCTTCAGCGACGCTTCCGCGACCTGCGCCAGACGCCCCGCGTCCGCGCCGGCGCGCTCGACGAGCGACCGCATCGCGCCCGCCTGCTCGCTGACGAGCGCGACGAGCAGGTGCAGGGGCGACACCTCAGGATGGCTCCGCTTTGTCGCGAGCGACTGTGCGTCCGCCAGGGCCTGTTGGGCGAGGGTCGTGAATCGGTCGAGTCGCATGGTCCGGCTCCTTCCGCCCGGACCGACCGCCCGGGCAGGGGAGGCAGATCAAGCGCGGCGCCACACGACAACCGCCCTCCCGACCCCGGGAAGGCGGATTTCACCCATTGCGGACTGTCGAATCGGCAGGAGGCCGGCCCCGTGTGCCACGGCGAGTTCGCTCGCCGTGCCGAGCGTCCCTACGCCTCCACATCCACCCCGGTCGCAGGCGCCACCCGCCCGCCGCCCTTCGCCTGCTGGTCCGCGAAGTCCTTCGCGGACTCCAGCAGCGAGATCGCGGCCTCGCCCTGATCCTCGGCCACATCAAGGTTCAGACGGGCAAGGCGGTAGGCAATCGCCGAGTTGGCGCCGATGGCGGAGGTGTCCATGAGGGGGTGTATCGGGCGAGCGGTGATCGGACCGCAAGCGCAATCTCCAAATCAGCGCCCTCCCCCACGCAGTGGGGGAGGTGGC
>JBICHM010000092.1:0-4488 GCA_043101835.1 Phycisphaerales bacterium
GCTGACCTCGGCCTGTTGCTCGGGTCGTGGGGGGTGACGCAATAGTCTGATCGCACCGCAGGGTGGGGCGACAACCGGCCGGCGCTGCGGAGCGCCGGCCGGTTGTGCATGAATGCGCGCGTCAGAGAAGCGCGAGCGGGCGCGTTCGACGCCCCCCGTCAGCCGGCTCGGGGCGATCGTCTACGCGACCGACACCGCCACCGGCGTGCCCACGCGCATCGCATACGACTACGGCGAGGATGGCTCGAGCGACGAGCTGCTCTCGCGCATCGTGGGCTTCTCCTGGCCCAACGACCCCGTCCCCGGCACGCAGGCGGCGTCACATGCCTACATTGGCCTCGGCCGACGGGTCTTGACGACCTACGAGAGCGCCGGCGCAACCATCCTCGAGCGCGATCGCTGGACCGATCCCGACACCGGCGCAGCCGACCCCGGCGTCTACCGAGGCCTCGACCGCTTCGGGCGTGTCCTGCGCAACACCTGGTCGGTCGGGCAGGCCGACCCGGGCGCCCGACCGCCGCTCTTCGACGCAGCGTACACCTACGACGACGCCGGAAACATCCTCGCCCGTGAGGACGCTCGACTCGGCGTGCTGCCGCCCGAGGCCCACGAGTACTACGGCTACGACGGGCTCGATCGCCTGACGCATGCATTCCGAGGCGACGCCGCGATTCCCGGCGTGCGCAGCGAGCAATGGTCGCTCGATGCGCTCGGCAACTGGACGACGCACACCATCGAGGAGGACGGCAACGGCGCCTTCGACACCGCCGAAACCCGAGCTCGCGAGCACAACGCCACCAACGAGATCGAGACGATCACCGACGGCGCGGGCGTTGCGCTCGACTTTGGCCACGACAAGCGCGGCGCCGTCTCCGTCGAGCCCCTGCCGCCGAACCGCGACACAACAGGCGCGATCGTCGAGTACCGGCGCCGCCAGCATGTCCGCGATCTCTTCGGCCGCCTCGCGCGAATCATCGAGCAGTCGCGCCCCGACACCGTCTCCCCCTGGGCAGGCGACACGACGGTCACCGAGTACACCTACTACGCCGGCAACCAGCTCGCGACGCGCAAGGCCGATGAGGATGGTGACGGTGTTCTCGAGTCAACGACGGTCTACCTCTACGACGACGACTGGAACCTGCTCGAGGAGGTCATCTTCGTTGACGAGCCGTCGCCATCGCTCACCAACGACGAGCTCGTCCGCCAGCACATCTGGGATCCGACCTCGACGAACGAACTCGTGCAGTCGCGCTCGATGCAGCGCAGCGGGGCCGGTTACAGCACGCCCTTCCCCATGTGGGCCGCGACCGACCGCCGTCGCGATGTTGTCGCGCTGCACTACAACTTCGGCTCGGGCGCCAAGGGGCACGCGCGCGTCCGCTACTCCGCCTACGGCGTGCCCGAGCCCGTCCTCACCGGCGACCTCAACCACGACGGGCTACTCAATAACGACGACCGCACCGAGCTTGCGCTGATCCGGGCCACCGAACCGTCAGGCGTCGTCACGATGCCCGGCCCCGACTGGACGCCCGACGCCGACCTGAACTTCGACGGCGCCATCGACGAGACCGACGCGTCGATGCTCACGAACCTCGTGAACGCCGGCAGCGCGCCAAGCGAGCCGGGCGCGCTCTGGGGTCAGGGCGGAACCAGCGCTTGGCGCGGCGTCCCCATCGGCTACGCCGGCATGCTCTACGACAAGCAGGCGGGCGCGTTCCTGATGCGCAACCGCTGGCACAGCCCGACGCTCGGGCGATTCCTGAGCCGCGACCCCGCGGGGTATGTGGATGGGATGAGCCTGTACGCGTATGTCAGCGGCAATCCGTTGAAGTATTGGGATCCGTTCGGATTGGCGAAGTGCGGCAGCGGATTCTTCGCGGTGCCTTGGTGGGAGACGATACTGCATCTGCAGAGTGCGAGTGACCAGGTGGTCATGGAGATGGCGATCGATGCGGGGAGGTCATTGCTTGACACTTCGGCACGGGCGTCCATGCAGGGTCAATTCGGCGCGTCAGGCATTGCTGCGGTCATGGCGCAGGACGCCATCGATGCCGGCGAGGCTCGCGCAAGGCAGCTTAACCAAGGTGAAGACCCGACATTGTGGGAGATCACAAAGAGTACGACTGGTCATGTCACTGGCTTTAATGATATTGTCGACGCGGGTGTCGGTGTTATGGAGGGCCTCGATATCTATGGAAATAAGGTTGGCCTAATGGATGCGCTTCAGCAGGGCGCATTCGGGACGAGCAAGCTGGCTGGCACGGCTGCAGCATTCGGCGTGGCGATGTCGGCGCCGACAAGAATGGCGTTGTTGCGTAGTGCCGGCACGCCATAGCCAGGTGTCCCAGCCGGAACACAAGTCACGCGGAGATTCGGTGGTGTATCAGACCGCTACGGCGCAAGCTGGACAACCGACTCGGTTAATCTTCAAAGCCGAAATCGCCTAGGTCTTGAGACACCAAATACAGGTGAGTTCATTGCGCACGGGACCGTTGTGAGTTCGTCCGGCATTACCACGCGCCAAGCTCTCCCGTGGGGCCGGTTTGCCGGTGGCGGTCAGGAGACATTGATTCCAGGAGCGCAGATGAAGATTCGACTAGATGCGGTTACAATGCCGGATAGGCCGTTCCCATGGAGTCTGCCTACGGACCCACGGCCATTGCCCGTGGGGCAGTGAATAGGGACGAGCGGATGTTCTATTTAGCATCACATGACTTTGGGTCAGATTCTCGCCCGCGACGATGCACTGGTATTCAACCCATTCGTGGGCATCGCGAGAATTCAAAGTACCTGCTTGTGAATGTGCAGCCACCGGTAATGACAAGATTCTGGGATGGGCCGATGGAGAGGTTTGATCGCTTGTTTCTATCGCTCATAGGTAGCCAATCACTTAATGATCTTGAGAGCGGAAATGTGATGGCGGATATTGTGCTGTGTCCGAGCTACAAGAGTGGTGCGCTTGATGAGTCGATGTGTTCGCGAATTGGGGTCGGGACGCTGCATCGAACCCTCGCCGAGGCAATAGAGAATTCTCCAGAATCATACCAATGAGCGACGGCGTAATCGACAAGGCGATAGCGGTCTATGTGCATAGGCCCACTGATGATGCATTGTGTGCTATTTATAGCGCGCTTTTGGCCGGGTCCGTAATTGTGCCGGTCTCGGAATCTCCTCGAGAACTTCAATCTGATTGCTATGATATTCCGGTCATTTGTATCAGAACACAGTGGGGCACTCGTGCAATTCCTGTGTTTACGATGGTAGAGCATATTCTTAGATGGAAGCCCGAGGGTTGTCACTATGTCACTCTCGCCGGCCGCCAGTTGCTTCTGATGGCGGTGGACATGCTGACTATAGATGAAGTTGTCATCAATCCGAGCGGTGGGCCGCATGGTCAAATACCGAGAGCGGCATTTTCTGAAATACTCTCGAGAGAGCTAACTGGCAGGCGATCGGATTGATGGCATTGGCAGCCCGCTTGACTCTATCGATGAGAATTCCGCGGAGTCCCCCATGCTCACCGGCCTCCACCACATCACCGCCATCGCCGGCGATGCGCGGCGCAACCTTGCCTTCTACACGGACGCCCTCGGCCTGCGCCTCGTGAAGCGCACGGTGAACTTCGACGACCCCTTCACCTGGCACCTCTACTACGGCGACGAGGTCGGGCGCCCTGGGACGCTCATCACGCACTTCCCGCACATGCGCGCGGCCCGCGGGCGTCACGGGACCGGGGAGATCCGGGAGAGCGTGCTGCGCGCGCCCGCCGGCGCGCTCGGGTGGTGGCGGGATCGGCTGGAAAGCCGCGGCGTCGGTGTCGAGCAGCACACGCGCTTCGGGCGGGAACGTCTCGCCTTCGCCGACCCGGACGGCATGCGCATCGCGATCATCGAGGCCGACGGCGCCTCGGAGCAGCAAGGCTTCACCGGCGCCGGCGTGGACGCGGCGCATGCTCTCACAAGCATCGATCGCGCCGTCATCCACTCCGCCGATGCGGGCGCCACCGTCGCCTTCCTCGCGGACACGCTCGGCTTCGCGGTCGGCCCGCAGGAAGATGACCGCACCGAGCTGACGCTGCCGAACGGCGACGGCGTCGAGGTCGTCGATGACCCCGCCGGCGAGCCGACGCGCATGGCGGCGGGCATCGTGCACCATGTCGCGTGGCGCGTGCCCGATGAAGCGACGCAGGCGCGCGTGGCGGAGTCGCTGCGCGCCGCGCGCCTCGCCGTGACGCCGGTCATGGATCGGCAGTACTTCAAGTCGATCTACTTCCGCATCCCCGGCGGCGTGATCTTCGAGGTCGCCACCGACGGCCCGGGCTTCCAGGTGGACGAGTCGCGCGCGGACCTCGGCTCGGCGCTGCGCCTGCCGCCGCAGTACGAGGCGCGCCGGGCGGAGATCGAGTCTCGTCTCGAGCCGCTGGAGGCGGCCGGCTGACCGGCGCCTGACGCGCCACGCCCCATCGCCGGTACCATCCCCGCGTCGCGC
>JBICHM010000093.1:0-5201 GCA_043101835.1 Phycisphaerales bacterium
GTGTGCTTCTTCGACATCGCGCACCGGTTGCCCCTGGGGAACGCCGAGCCGGTGGACAGCCTGGACGATCTGCTGGCGCGCGCCGATGTCGTGACCCTGCACGTGCCGGGGACGGCGCAGACGCGCAACCTCATCGACGAGGCGCGGCTTGCGCAGATGCGTCCGGGCGCGATGCTTATCAACAACGCGCGGGGTGATGTGGTCGATCTTGACGCCCTGGCGCGCGCCCTGCGCGACGGCCGCCTCGGAGGCGCGGCGGTGGATGTCTTTCCCTCGGAGCCGGCGTCGAACACCGACGCCTTCGCGAGCCCGCTCACCGATGCGCCGAATGTCGTGCTGACGCCCCACATCGGCGGCAGCACGGAAGAGGCGCAGCGCACGATCGCGCTGGAGGTCGCCGGCAAGCTGGCGCGCTACATGAACAACGGCTCCACGCTCGGCTCGGTGAACCTGCCCGAGGTGGACCTGCCAACGCTCAAGGACGGCGCCCATCGGATCTTGCACTACCACCGCAACGTGCCGGGGGTGCTCAGCAAACTGCACACGATGATCGCCGACCTGGGCGTGAACATCACCGCCGAGCACCTGCAGTCAAACGCGCGGTTCGGGTATGTGATCATCGATGTGGACGCGTCGCGCGGCGAAGAGATTAAGCGGGGGCTGGCGCAGATCCCCGAGACGGTGCGCGTCCGCACGCTGTGGTAGTCAGGCTCCGCCGAGGATCGCGGCGAGCGCGTGGTCGTGCAGGGCGCTGTTGGAGACGAGGATCGCCGACGAGCCGCCCGGGTGGGCGCCCATGCGCGCATGTCCGGACAGATTGGTCGCCCGTCCCCCCGCCTCGGTGACGAGCAGGCCCATCGGCGCGATGTCCCACGGCTGCACGCCGCATTCAATCCAGACTTCCGCGCGACCCGAGGCGACGAGCGTCGCGCCGGTGAGGTCGCCGCCCGCAGCGGCGTACGCGCACGATCGAGCCAGCGACAGCACCCCGTCGGCGCATGGCGCCTGGAGCAAACGCGGGAGTGCGCCCATCGCCAGGATCGATCGCGACCAGTCGCGCTCCGCGGAGACGGTCAGGCGCTCGTCGCCCCGCCACGCGCCGAGGCCGAGGCCGGCCCAGTACGCCTCGTCGAGCGCGGGCATGGCGAGTGCGCACGCGACGACCTGGCCTTCGCGCTCGCAGGCGATCAGCGGGCCCCATGCGCGGTGTGCGCGCGCGAATCTGGAGGTTCCGTCCAGCGGATCGACGATCCAGCGGCGTTCTGCGCTCGCGTGGGCGCCGTCGTGGGCGCCGGACTCCTCAGTGAGGATGGCCGCGCCCGGATCCTGCTCTCGCAGCACGGCGAGGATTGCGCCTTCGGCGGCGTGGTCGGCCTCGGTGACGAGCGATCCGTCGGCCTTGGTGCGTGTGTCGATGCGCCGGCGGAAACGCGCCAGCAGCTCGCCGGATGCGGCGGCGACGGCGGCGCGCGCGGCGGCGCTGAGGCGTTCGATCTCGCTGCGTTCGGCGCTGGTCATGCGCCGAGTGTACCGGCGAGCAGCGCGCCGCCTCAGCCGCCGCCCAGATCGAAGACGACGCGGGGCGATTCGTCGTCGGTGGCTGGTCGGGGGTCGCCGATGGTGATGCGCGCTGATTCGACGCCGGCGTCGGCGATCATCGCGCGGGCCGCGGCTTCGGCGCGCCTGCGAGCGAGGTCGGCGAGTTGCGCTTCGGCGATGTCGATCGAGCCGAGGAGCGCCGCCTCCATCTCCTCGGGCGCGACATCGATCTGGTCGCGGGCGCCGGGCGGGACGGGCACGCGGATCGGCGCGCGATCGGGGAATCGCTCGGCGAAGAGCGCTTCGAGCTGCACGAGATACGAGGCGTCGTCGAGGCCCATGACGCCGGGGTCGGCCGCCTGCGCGCGGGTCAGCAGGCTGGCGTCGAGCGCCGCGCGCCGGAGGGCGTCGCCATCGGCGACGGGATCGAAGACGCCGGTGGCGGTGAGCGTGAGCGCGGGTCGTTCGACGAGCGCGCGACCGAGCGTATCGACCGTGGAGAGCGTGTCCGGCGTGAGGGAGTCGGCGCCCGGCGCAAATGGCGCCTGCGAGAGATCGACGTCCTTGCCCGGCGCGAAGGCGTTGGCGAGCAGTTGGAATGGGGCGGTCGCCGCGCGACCGAGGATGCCGAAAAACGCCTCCCAGATCACGCCGCCGAGCGTGAACTTCGGGTCGGTCATATCGCCGGAGAAGGGCACATCGACGGGGATCTCGTTGTTCCGATTCCGGAGCAGATTGATGCCGAGCTTGAGCGGGAGGTCGGGCGCGTCCGGCGCCTCGACGCGTTCGCCAAGGTAGAACTCGCTGAGGGTGACGCCGAGCCTGCCGTCGACCCTGCCGTCCTCGGCGCGCACGGGGAGGCGAAGCGTGAGGCGACCGCGATCGATCGACCAGCCGAGTCGAGGCTCGACGAGCGGGCTGTAGGGGCGCGTCGGCAGCGCATCCATCTCGACGACGACATCGGCGTAGGGCGGGGCGCGGAAGGCGTCGACCTCGCCGTTGACGCGCAGTGCGCCGCTGCCCTGCACCGCGGCGCTCAACGCGATCGTGGCGATGGTCTGGCCGTCGCTTGCGATGTTGGCCAGGTCGAGGTCCGCGCTTTCGACGATGATCGACAGGTCCTCTGCGCCGGCGGTGTCGATCAGTTCGATACGCCCGTCGCGGAGCGCGAGCGTGTCGATACGCAGCGCGAGGGGGAGTGCAGGGAGGGCGATCTCGGTCTCGACTTCCGGCGCGCTACCGCTCGCCGGCGCTCCGGTGCGGACCAGATCCATGCGCCTGCGCACCGCCGGCGCCTGCACAGCGACGCTGCCGACGGCGAGCGACCCGGCGCCCTGGTCGAACGCGATACCGCTGAGTCGGGCGCTCGCGGCCTCGCCGTGCAATCCGTCCTGCTCAGGCACATCGACAACGAGGCCGGCGGCGTCGACATCGCCGTCGAAGGTGAGCGTCTCGGCGTCGAGCGCGAGGGCGCCACGGACCGTGGCGTCGCCGACGGCGCCGGCGAGGGATTGCCCGAGGTCGGCGTCGAGTCGTGCGCCACGAGCGGTGGCTGCGCCCTCCCATTGCAGTGCCGGGCCGTCGGCGGCGAGTGTAGCGCGCGCCTCGCCGTCGAGGGCAAGGGCCTCGGCTTCGAGCAGCGTCCGCTCGCCCGCCTGGTCGCGCGCTTCGAGGGCGGTGACGCCGGCTTCGCCGCGCCAGGTCAGGGTGATCGGCTCGCCGTCGCGCATCGAGAGCGTCGCGGCGCCGGAGGCGCCCGCGGCGCCGCCGGTGAGGCGGGGTGCGGGGAACGGCTCTGGCAGCTCGCGAGGAAGGTAGGGCGCAAAGGTCGCCAGCGCGATGTCACTGGCCTCCACCTGGACTTCGGCGCCGAACTCGAGGGGGCGAATCTGACCGGTCGCCGCGAGCGGGGCGCTGCCATCGAGCCGCGCGGTCCCCGTGAAGGGTGTGCGGAAGTCCTCGCCGGATCGGATCGGGCCGGCCTCGAGGCTGATGGCGCTCAGCTCGATGCGCACCGGGTCGGGCGTCGATCGATCGGCGAATGTGGCGGCGGCGCCGTCGATCTCAATGGCGCCGACATCGATGGTCCAGTCGAGCGTCACATCCTCAACGAGATGCCGGATGGCCGTCTCAAGCTGTACGAGCGGGTACTCGATCGATCGCACATCGACGCGCTGCGACCGGTCGAGGGCCGCGGCTTCGCGTCGCTCGCGCGCCTCGCGTTCGAAGCGCGCGATGCGCAGCGCGCCGCCGGCTTCGCGAACGATGCTCGCGTCGCTGTTCTCGATGCGCACCGCGCCGACGGCGAGCCGGCGGGCATCCGCGTCGATCTCCACTCCGGTCACCTCGACGAGGGGGGCGCCGAGCACGCGCTCGCCCGACTCATTCACGACGATGTCTTCGAGCAGCACGCGCTGCACGGCCACGCTGGCGCGGTCCTGCTCCCTGACGGGAGCGAGGTCGTAGCCGACCTCCACCGAGAGGCGCCCTTCGTCGATGCGGAGCGAGGTGAACTGGCTCGCGTAGGGCATGAAGGACGGCAGGTCGAGGCCTGTGAGGGTAAGCGAGCCGGTCGCGGTCAGGGGGTTGAGATAGAAGGCGCCCGTCCACTCGACCGCCGCGCCGTCGGCGAGCGCCGCCACGATGCGGTGGTTGTTCTCGTGCTCGGGGTCGGTGTCGAGCCCGTCGATGGTGAAGTTGAGATGTTCGATGCGCTTTTCGAAGACCTCATCGAGACGCTCGTCGCGGAAGGTCGCGCTGGCGTCGAGCGCTGCGAGCTCTGTGATCACGATGCGGGGGATGCGGCGCAGCGGCTCGCCGGCGCTCGTTGTCGGCGTGTCTTCGAGTTGGTCGATGAGGTTGATGCGCCCGGCATCGTCGATGGCGATGAATCCCTCGGGCCCTGTCACCACGGCGCGTCGGAAGCGGAACCCGGGGCGGAAGATCGACGCGACGAGCTGGAAGTCGCCGTCGAAGCGTTCGAACCCCGCCAGGCGCTCGCCGGCGTCGTCATCGATCGCGAGCCCTTCGAGGGTGAGCGCGAGCGTGAAGGGGTTGAAGGCGGCGCGATCGAGCGCCACTGCGCCCCGCAGCCGCGCGTCGAGCCGCGGCACGCCGACTTTCTGAATCAGCAGCGGCACGCCGAAGAAACCGAAGAGGATGTAGACCACGGCGCATACGACGAGGCCGATGCCGGCGCGTCGCCCCCAGCGCCGGCGACGCTTCGTCTTCGGCTGCTCGCCGGCGGATTTCGCCGGCTTCGGCACGGGTGTCTTCGCGTCAGTCATCGGTCGGCGCCCCCGTCGTGCGCTCGCGAACATCGAGCAGTTCCACAGTGAAGACGAGCGTCGATCCGGCCGGAATCGTCACGTCGCCGGTCGCCTCGTCGGTCACGGGCACATCGGCGTAGCCGAGCTCCGGGGGCACGACGATGCGCCGGCGCCCCCCTTCGCGCAGGCCGACCATGCCGTCGCGCAGGCCGGCGACCATCGACGCGACGGGCCAGGGCCCGTCCTGCCCGCCGGCGGGCGTTCGCGCGAACACGGGGCCGCCCTGCACGCGCCCTTCGTAGCGGATGATGACCAGTGACTCGAGTGCGCAGACGTCGCCGTCGCCCTCGCGCAGCGTTGTGACGATCAGGCCGGGCGGGAACTCACCGGCAG
>JBICHM010000094.1:0-4597 GCA_043101835.1 Phycisphaerales bacterium
AAGGCGCTGCCCGGCGGCGACTTCAAGAGCGGCGACAAGGTCAAGGCCGTCGTCGTGCGAACCAGCTACCCCACGCGCCAGCCCGATGGCTCGCTCGTGCGGTTCGACAGCAACGCCGTCGTCATCATCGGCGACGACGGCAATCCCAGAGGGACCCGCATCTTCGGCGCCGTCGCTCGCGAGCTTCGCGACAAGGGCTACATGAAGATCGTCTCGCTGGCCTCGGAGGTCATCTGACATGCCCAGGCATATCCGCAAGGGCGACAACGTGATCGTGACCAGCGGCGCCAACAAGGGGCGCACCGGTGTGGTCAAGCAGGTGCTCGTCGATGACGACCGCGTCATCATCGAGGGCGTCAATGTCCGCACGGTTCACGTCAAGCCCACGCGCGTTAACCCGCAGGGCGGCCTCGTCGAGCGCGAGCAGCCCATCCACATCAGCAACGTGAGCCCCGTCGTCGACGGCAAGCCCACGCGCGTCCGCTTCGAGACCAAGAGCGACGGCAGCAAGTCCCGTGTCGCCGTTCGCGGCGGCAAGGAACTGGGCGTCGTGCGCGGGCCGAAGGCCAAGTCGGGCAACTAACCAGCGAGACCGAACGCCATGGCGAAAGACAAGGGAAAGAAGAAGGACGCCGGCAGCGGGCTCGTGGAGAAGCGCGAGGCCCCGCCGCGTCTGAAGGTGCGCTACGACGAGGAGATCGCTCCGGCGGTCGCCAAGGAGGCCGGGCTCGACAACCCGATGGCCCGTCCGCGCATCGACAAGATCATCCTCAACGTGAACATGGGCCGGCACCTCGACGGCGCCAAGCTCCCGCCCAGCGTGAAGGACACCGTCCTGAGCACGCTCACGACCGTCTCCGGCCAGAAGCCGGTGGTCGTCAAGGCGAAGCGCTCGGTGTCGAACTTCAAGGTGCGCGAGGGCCAGGACACCGCGGCGATGGTGACGCTCCGTCGCGAGCGTATGTGGGACTTCCTCGACCGGCTCATCAACCTGGCCACGCCGCGCATCAAGGACTTCCGGGGCCTCCCCGAGAAGTCGTTCGACAAGGCGGGCAACTACTCGATGGGTCTCACCGAGCAGGCGGTCTTCCCGGAGATCGACATGGCTCGGGTGGACTTCGTCCACGGGATGCACATCAACATCGTGTTCAAGAACTCGAATCCCGAGCTGAGCCGCAAGGTGCTCGAGGGCCTCGGGATGCCCTTCCGCAAGCCGGAGAGGAACTGACAGATATGGCGACGAAGGCCCAGATCGCACGCGCGAAGCGCGAGCCCAAGTTCAGCACCCGCAAGGTGCGCCGGTGTGAGATCACCGGGCGTTCGCGAGGTGTGTACCGGAAGTTCCGCGTCAGCCGCATCATGCTCCGGGAGCTCGCGCTCCAGGGGAAGGTGCCGGGCATGCGCAAGGCGAGCTGGTGAGACAGGCCTCAAAGGACGGAGCGCATAGACCATGACGATGAGCGACCCGATCGCCGACATGCTGACCCGGATCCGCAACGCCCAGCGGAACCGCGACAAGACCGTCAAGTGCCTCAACAGCAAGGTGTGCCGGGGCATCGCCCAGGTGCTCACCGACGAGGGGTACATCGACGGCTTCGACGTCATCGAGGACGGGCGACAGGGCCTGATCCGCGTGCGCCTGAAGTACGGGCCGCGCGGGGAGCAGATCCTGCACACCGTGCAGCGCGACAGCCGCCCGGGGCGGCGCGTGTACCGAAAGGTCGAGGAGCTGCCGACGCCCCGCCAGGGCCTCGGCATCTGCATTGTCTCGACCAGCCGGGGCGTGCTCAGCGACCGGCGCTGCCGGGAGGAGCGCGTCGGCGGCGAGCTGCTCGCCACCGTCGAGTGACGCAAGGGCGATGAGGTAGATGCGACCGGGGCGGCCCCCGCGTCGCGAGGAACGAACGACAGGCCGCAGCCGCCCCGCCCGGACGACTCCGGGCGGCGAAGCCAGCGGGAGCGACGAACGATGTCTCGAGTCGGAAGAAAACCGGTCAGCGTCCCCGGGAGCGTAAAGGTCTCGGTGCAGGGTCGCGAGGTGACGGTGGAGAACGGGCAGAAGCGCCTGACGTTCGAGCACCGCCCCGAGATCGCTGTCGAGTTCGACGAGCAGGCGCGCGAGTTTCGCGTGACGACCGTCGGGGGCGAGAACCCCGGGCGCGAGGCGCGGGCGCTGTGGGGCACCACGCGTGCGCTGCTCCAGAACATGGTCACCGGCGTGGCCACCGGCTACGAGCGCAAGCTCGAGATCGTCGGCGTCGGCTACAGCGCGCAGGTCAAGGGCGAGACGCTCGAGTTGAAAGTCGGCTACGCGAACCCGGTGGCGGTGGCGATCCCCGCCGGCCTCGAGGTGACCGTGGCCAATCAGAATCAGGTTTCCGTGAAGGGTTCCGACAAGCAGCAGGTCGGCCAGTTCGCGGCGTCGGTGCGGTCGGTCCGCAAGCCCGAGCCGTACAACGGCAAGGGCATCAAGTACGCGGAAGAGGTCGTCCGCCGCAAGCAGGGCAAGGTCTTCGGCAGCTGATCTGCCAAGGGTGTCGCGATGAACCGCAAAGAAGCGAAGAATGTCCGCCGGACCCGTCGCAAGGCCGGCGTCCGCACGAAGGTCGAGGGCACGCCGGCGCGTCCGCGTCTGAGCGTGAACCGCTCGCTGAACCACATGTACGCGCAGGTGATCGACGACCTCTCGGGTCGGACGCTCGCCGCCGCGAGCACGCGCGAGGCCGGCGTCGCCGGCGGGGCGACGGGGAACGCCGAGGCGGCCGCGGCCGTCGGGAAGGCGATCGCGTCGCGCGCCAAGGACGCCGGTGTGAGCGCCGTCGTCTTCGATCGAGGCTGGTACCGCTTCCACGGTCGCGTCAAGGCGCTCGCCGACGCGGCCCGGGCCGAGGGACTCGACTTCTGAACCGCTGCGGCGCGTTCCCGCGCCGAGGATGAGCAGGCACATGGCTGAGCTACTGGACGAATCATCGCATCTCGAAAGCACGACGCTGGGCGTCTACCGCACCGCGGCGACCGTCAAGGGCGGGCGCCGGTTCTCCTTCGGCGCGCTCGTCGTCGTCGGTGATCGGCGCGGCAACGTCGGTTTCGGCTACGGCAAGGCCAACGAAGTGCCGCCGGCGATCGAGAAGGCGCAGAAGGAAGGGCGTAAGAGCCTGAAGAAGGTCTCCCTCCAGGGCGGGACGATCCCCCATGAGGTGACCGGCCGCTTCGGCTCGGCGCAGGTGAAGCTCATCCCCGCCAGCCCGGGAACGGGCGTCGTGGCCGGCGCCCCGATCCGCGCCATCCTCGAGATGGCCGGCGTCACCGACTGCCTGACGAAGTGCTATGGCTCGACGAACACCCGCAACGTGGTGAAGGCCGCGATGAACGGCCTCATCAAGCTGCAGTTCAAGGACGAGGTCGCCGAGCTTCGCGGCGTGCAGATCGGCACGACGCGCGTGGACGAGATGATCGAGCGCGGGCAGGCCTACCTGCCCTCCGCCGCGTCGGGTGAGCGCATGCAGGCGCCGGTGAACACCGTCGGTGATCGCGCCGGCGGGCGTGGTGGGCGTCGCGGCGGCGGCCGCGGGCGTGGCGGTGGCGGCGGTCGTCGCCCGGCCGAGGCCCCGAGCGCCCCGAAGACCGACGACAGCGCCGCCTCGACCCCTTCGAGCGACTCGGGTGAGTCCGCTCCGTCTGACAAGAGCTGATCCAAGTACGAATCCACCGGCGCATGCCGGATGAGCCCCGCAGCGGGGAGACCAACGCCATGATGATTCACGACATCACCGCCCAGGCCGGCAAGTACAAGGCGCGCAAGCGTCTCGGTCGTGGTCGCGCCAGCGGCCAGGGCAAGACTGCCGGACGCGGCCACAAGGGCGCCGGCAGCCGCTCGGGCTACAGCCAGAAGGCCGGGTTCGAGGGCGGTCAGATGCCCTACTTCCGGCGCATCCCGAAGCGCGGCTTCACGAACGCGAACTTCATGACCACGTTCCGCGTCGTGAACCTCCGCAGCATCGTCGCGCATCCCTCCTTCGAGAAGGGCGGCGTCGTCAACGCCGACACGCTCTCGAAGGCCGGCCTTATCCCCACGGGCGACGAGCCGGTGAAGGTGCTCGGCGATCTCGGTGACGCCGAGGCGCTGAAGGTGAAGCTCGATGTCACGGTGGCGCGCGCCACGGCGAGCGCCCGTAAGCACATCGAGGGCGCCGGCGGCAAGGTGCATGAGGAAGGCAGCCGTCGCGACAAGGTGCGCGGCGTCGACCGCAACTCCGGCGATACGACGCCCACCAACCTCACCAAGAAGCTGAAGCGACTCAAGAAGAAGGGCGCCGCGAAGGCCAGGCCCGCTTCCACGGACGAGTGATGCACGCGGCGCACGACGCGCCGCCCGACAGGAAAAGACTTCCGGACGATGCTCCAGGCGATCCTGAACATCTTCAAGATCCCCGATCTGCGGAACAAGGTTCTGTTCACGATCGGGATGCTGGCGGTCTACCGCATCGGGTTCTGGATCCCGGTGCAGGGGATCGATCTGACCGCGCTCGCCGAGCTGATGCAGCGCCAGAGCACCGACGGAAAAGCCGCCGGCCGCGTGCTCGACTTCGTGCAGATC
>JBICHM010000095.1:0-5839 GCA_043101835.1 Phycisphaerales bacterium
GATCTGATCGCGCACGCGTCGGAACTCCGCCAGCGTCTCTTCTTCCGTGCCCTCGAACGCCGCGGGATCATCGAAGGGCCAGAAGTGCATCTCGTTCGCCATCGGATACACGCGCGGGCATTGCGCCTGCGCCGACTCGCACACCACGATCGCGTGACGCACCGCGTGCTTCCCCAGGAACTCCGCCGCGTCCTTCGAACGCAGCGCATCCGAGCTGATCCCCGACTCCGCGAGCACAAAGATCGTCAGCGGATGGATCGCCTTCGGCGACATCCCCGCGCTCGCCGCGCGGAACCGGTCGCCTGCGCGAGCGCGCAGGATCGCTTCGGCCATCTGGCTGCGACACGAGTTGCCCGTGCACAGGAACAACACCAGCGGCGTCGTCACCGTCGTCGTCATCACGCGCCCCATGATGGCTTGCGCGCCGTCACATCCAGACTCGTGATGTAGTCACTCGCCTGCGACCCCGCCGGGAGCTTCCCGATCAGCGACTTGTACAGCGGGTCCTGCCAGTCCTCCATGGACTTGATGTACTCGGGCTTGCTCGTCAGCTCGATCGACTCCAGCCCGGCCGCCTCCGCCATCGCGCGCGTCTCATCCACCAGCACCGCGCCCGCGACGCATCCGACCAGCTGCTCCAGATCCGTCCGCACCGCCTCCGGCAGCGCCCGCAGCAGCGAAAGGTCCGACACCGCCACACGCCCGCCCGGCTTGAGGACGCGCGCAATCTCGCGCCACACCTGCGCCTTGTCCGGCGACAGATTCAGGACGCAGTTGCTGATCACCACATCCACGCTCGCGTCGGCCACGGGCAGGTGCTCGATCTCGCCCAGCCGGAACTCCACGTTGTCGAGCCCCGTCTGCGCCCGGTACGACGCCGTGTTCTCCCGCGCCTTGCTGACCATCTGCGCCGTCATGTCGACGCCGATCACCCGACCCGTGGCGCCCACCTTGGGCCCCGCGACGAAGCAGTCGAACCCGCCGCCCGAACCAAGGTCGAGCACGACCTCGCCGGCGCGCAGCGATGCGATCGCCGTCGGGTTCCCGCACGAGAGCCCCATGTTCGCCCCCTCGGGCGTCGCAGCGAGGTCCTGCTCGCTGTACCCGATCGCCTGCGCCAGCGCCTCCGGGCTGAAAGTCGTCGGTCCACAGCAGCCGCCGCCCCCGCAACAGCCCGCATCGCCCTCCGCCGGGGCAGCGCCCGGCCACACGCCGGATCGCGCAATCGCCGCGTACCCCTCCCGAACCGTGCTCCGAACGCGCTCCTGCGCGGCAGCGCTCGCATCGGGCGTCTCCGCACAGCAGTCGGGACCGCAGCAGGACGAGGTTTGTGCGTCGTTCATGAGAGATCTCCTTGTGCCGCGAATGACCGCGCGGCGTCGGGTTCACTCGAATACAGGCGCCGCCGCAACCACAGCGACACACTCACCAGTCCGATCAGCACCGGCACCTCCACCAGCGGCCCCACCACCGTCGCGAACGCCACGCCCGAGCCGATGCCGAAGACGGCGATCGCAACCGCGATCGCAAGCTCGAAGTTGTTCCCCGACGCGGTGAACGCGAGCGTCGCCGCCCGCTCGTAATCCGCGCCGAAACGCCTGGCCATCAGGAAGCTCACGAGGAACATCACCACGAAGTAAATCGTCAGCGGAATCGCGATCCGCAGGATGTCCAGCGGCAGCGCGACGATCCGATCGCCCTTCAGGCTGAACATCACCACGATCGTGAACAGCAGCGCGATCAGCGTCACCGGCGCAATCGTCGGCAGGAACCGCTGCGTGTACCACGCGTCTCCCTTCACACGCCGCAGCGCAAACCGCGTCAGCATGCCCGCGAAGAACGGAATCCCCAGATAGATCATCACGCTCTGGAAGACCTCGCCGATCGAGATCTCGACCACCGCGCCCTCGAGGCCGAGCAGGGGGGGCAGCCAGGTGATGAACACCCACGCATACAGCCCGAAGAAGAGCACCTGAAAGATGCTGTTGAACGCAACCAGTCCGGCCGCGTAGTCGCTGCTCCCGCGCGCCAGGTCGTTCCACACCAGCACCATCGCGATGCACCGCGCCAGCCCGACCATGATCAGCCCGATCATGTACTCCGGATGATCGCGCAGGAACACCACCGCCAGCCCGAACATCAGCGCCGGTCCGACGATCCAGTTCTGCACCAGCGAGAGCGCCAGCACCTTCCGGTCGCGGAACACCTCCGGAAGCTTCTCGTACCGCACCTTCGCCAGGGGCGGATACATCATCAGGATCAGCCCGACGGCGATCGGGATATTCGTCGTCCCGATCGACACGCTGTCGAGCGCCTCGCGGATCCCGGGCACGAACCGGCCGAGCAGGACCCCCGCCGCCATCGCGACGAAGATCCACGCCGTCAGAAACCGGTCGAGAACCCCCAGCCGCTTCGGGCGAGCCGTCGCGCACACCGCCGAACTGGAAACCGCCGCCGTTGAACTCATCGCACACCCGCTCCGCTGTCTTCTCGCCGGGCCGCGAGCGAGCCCGGCAGCGTCTCCACGAACGCCCGGATCTCATCCCGCACCCGTCGGTAGTGCGTCATCGCTTCGACCTCCGTTGCGCACCCGCGCGCCAGGCGAGGCGGATCGTCGAATCCCACATGCACGACCCGCGCACCCGGAACCGTCGGGCACGCCTCGTGCGCGCTGTCGCACACCGTCACCACGACGTCGAAATCCACGTGCGCAAGGTCGGCGGGCGTCTTCGAACGACCGGCGCTGATGTCCACCCCCGCCTCCGCCATCGCCCGCACCGCCAGCGGGTTCAGCCCATGGGGATCCGTCCCGGCCGAATGCGCCTCCAGCACATCCCCGCGCAGCGCCCGCGCCCACCCCTCCGCCATCTGGCTGCGGCACGAGTTCCCCGTGCACAGGAACAGCACACGCATCCGCCCATCGCCCGAGTCAGCGCCCATCGCAGCAGTCCTCCGACTCGCACGCGCCATCCGGGCAGCACGCGTCGATCGCGTCCGCCAGCGCCCGCAGGCCTTGCGCCAGCGCGCCGTACCGCACCCGGTACCGCACGGTCCGCCCGTCCTTCGACGACGCCAGCGCCCCCGCCGTGGCAAGGTGCTTCAGATGGCGCGACACCACCGAAAGGTCCACATCGCAACACTCGGCCACCTCGCCGACGCTGCATCCGCGCCCGCACTTGGCGATGCACGCCAGCAGCTGCACGCGCGTCGGGTCCGAGAGCGCCCGGAACAGCTCCGGATCCAGCGCCCGATCGATCGGCCCGCGCCGGCGCGCCGCCTGCTTCGGAGATTTGCTCACTTGCACCATAATGCAAGTATTGCGTCCGCCGGACGCCTCGTCAAGGCCCCGCGCCACGATTTGCGAGAACCCCGGGGAAGCCTGCGCCGACGAGCGCGGCGGCGAGGCGCAGGATCAGCCCTGCCCCATCGCCTCGCGCACCACCCACGAATCCGCCACCTGCCGATACCGCGTGATCCGGCCGCCCGCGAGGTCGTACACGTGCGCAAACGCCGCGCGCATCGCCTTCCCCGTCGCCCGGTTGACGCCCCCATAGTGCCCGAGCGCCACCACCGTGTCGCCCGCGTCCAGCCACTCGTCCACCGACGCGTGGAATCCCTCCCACGCCTCCTTGAGCGGGCCGAACACCCCCTCGAACACCGCCTGCGGCCCCACGCGCGTCCCCGTGATCGGGAATCCTGCGCACTGATTCCACTCGATCGCCGGGTCCATGATTGCCAGGATCCGCTCCATGTCCCCGGCGCCGAACGCCGCGTACAGAGCCTGCACAGTCTCGAGGTTGGTCATGGCGACAGCGTAGCCGCAGAACGCCCGGCCCTCCCGCAGCGTCCTCCGCGCCGCCGCGGTGAACCCCCAGCGCATCCGGCGCCCGACCAGCGCATCATGCCCCCATGAGCAACCAGCCCCAGCACCGTGTCGGCCAGATCTGCTGGCATGACCTCACCGTCGAGAACGCCGAGGCCGTCCGCGACTTCTACACCGCCGTCATCGGCCTGAAGTCCAGCGACCAGTCCATGGGCGACTACAACGACTTCAACATGCTCGAGCCCGACAGCGGCGAATGCGTCGCCGGCGTCTGCCACGCCCGCGGCTCCAACGCCGACATCCCGCCCCAATGGCTCACCTACTTCTGGGTCGCCGACTTCGAACAGTCCATCAGGACCTGCGCCGAGCAGGGGGGCGCCGTCGTCAGCGGACCAAAGACCATGGGCGATATGTCCTACGCAGTCATCCGCGATCCCGCCGGCGCCGTCTGCGCCATCATCGGTCGCTGATCGCGCGCAGCGCCTCGCCGTCCAGCCGGAACTTGCAGATCCCGTGGACATCGCGCGCCCCGAGGCGTCGGTAGAACGCGATCGCGCCGTCGTTGCCCTCGACCGCCGACCAGTCCAGCGCGCAGCACTCGCGCTCAATCGCCATCCGCGCTAGATGCGCCATCACCTGCGCCCCCAGCCCGCGCGAGCGCATCGCTGGATCGATGAACAGATCCTCCAGGTACAGCGTCGGCTTCCCCTGGAAGGTCGCGTAGGTCGTGCACACGATCGCGTATCCCGCGTCTTCGCCCCCCGACTCGATGACGAACGCCTCCGCCGCGCGCCGCACGCCAAAGCACCAGCGGCGCAGGTCATCCCCCGTCACCGTCGCCGCCTCCGGCCGGCCCTCGTGCGCCGCCAGTTCGCGGATCCACCCCGCGATGCGATCGCAATCGGCCGGCCCCGCCTCCCGCAACACCACCTCAGCCACGTCCGCCTCCCGCGCGCAGCACCAGCGCGCCGACAACCAGCCCCAGCCCGATCAGGCCGCCCCCGAGCGCCGCCCCGCGCCAGACAAGCGACGAAGCGCCCGACACCGCCCCCGACACCGTCTCCTGCGCAATCGCGCGCGCCTCGGTCACCACGTGTTCCCGTTCGCCGGTGATCGCCGCGATCGTCTCGAGGCGCTGCCGCTCCACATCCTCGAGGATGCGCGCCCGCTCCGACGCCACCAGCGCCGCCGCGTCCGCCATCGCCGCCTCACGCTCGCGCGTGATCCCCGCCAGCACCTGGTCGCGCTCGTCGCGCAGCACGAGCATCGCATTGTCCAGCATCGCGTCGATCGCCTCGAGCGCCGCCTCGCGCTGCGCCGTCGCCTCCGCCGACGCCGCCGCGACCGCCGCGTCGCGCTCCTCCTCCACCATCTCCGGCACGCCCTCCAGCGACACCGCCATCCGATCGAGATTCTCCTCCATCCCCTCAAACCGGCCGAGGCGAAGCTCCTCCCGCAACACCGCCGCGTTCTGCAGCACGCTCAACTCCGCCTGCCAGGCCAGCTGCTTCGGCAGAAACTCCGTCAGGAACGGCAGCTGCGCCGTCAGGAGCGCGGCCCGTCGGTCCAGCGTGCCCACCGCCTCGAACGCCGAGCCCGAACGCAGCCCCGTCGTCTCCGCGAACGCCGCCGCGATCGAGGTCCGGCGCAGCTGCCGACCCTCCAGCGGGTTGTTCTGCGCAAACCGGTTCACCAGCGTCTTCGCCTCCTCGAACCGCTCATGCGATCCGACCGCCCGAATCACCTCCTCGGTGCGCTCCAGCACCGACGCCGTCGCCGTCGCCGCGATCAGCTGATCCGCCCCGAAGTACGTCGCCCCGGCCTCCGACGCCGCAAACACGCGCATCTGCGTCGCCAGCACCCACATGTCCAGCAGCGACACCAGCGGATCCGCCCGAAACGCCGCGTCGTGCACCATGTTCACCGCACGGATCTTCCAGATCAGCGCGTTCTCATCGACGCGCCGGTCGTCGCTCAGCAGCCGGATCGAGTTCGACGCCGTCTCGATCTCACCCG
>JBICHM010000096.1:0-12173 GCA_043101835.1 Phycisphaerales bacterium
GCCGGCCGCTCGTGGCCTTGGCGATCCCGAAGTCGATGACCTTCGGCACCGGCTCGCCATCGTGCAGCGTGACAAGGATGTTGCCCGGCTTCAGGTCGCGGTGGATGACGCCCTTCTGGTGCGCGTGCTGCACGGCGTTGCAGACTTTGATGAACAGGTCGAGGCGTTCCTCGAGCGTGCAGCGGTGGTCGTCGCAGTGCTTCGTGATGGGGACGCCACGGACGAGCTCCATCACGAAGTAGGGCCGGCCGCGTTCGGTGGCGCCGGCGTCGAGGACGCGCGCGATGTTGGGGTGGGTCATCATCGCGAGGGCCTGGCGTTCGGCCTCGAAGCGGGCGATGACCTGGCGGGTGTCCATCCCGAGCTTGATGATCTTGAGGGCGACGCGGCGCTGGACGGGCTCGCGCTGCTCGGCCATATAGACGGCGCCGAAGCCGCCCTCGCCGATGAGTTCGAGGAGTCGGTAGCGGTCGATGGTGTCGCCGGGGCGCTCGCCGGCGTCGGGGGCGCCCGAGGGGATGGCGCCGTGATCGAGCGTGGGCGCATCGAGGAAGCCTGAGGCGTCGGCGGCCGCCAGCAGCCGGCGGACACGTTCGCGCAGCGCATCGTCGCCGGCGCAGGCCTCGTCGAGGTAGGCCGCGCGCTCGTCGGCAGGCAGGTCGAGGACGGCTTCGAAGATGGCTTGCTCGGAGCGCGGCATGGGTGGGGCGTCTATTCGTCGGGCGGGTCGGGCTGGAGTGCGAGGTGCAGCCATGATCGTGCGAACGCCCAGCGCCGGTTGACGGTGCTGACGGAAAGGCCCAGCGCCTCGGCCGTCTGCTCGACGGGGAGCCCGGCGTAGAAGCGAAGCCGGACGACCGCCGCCGCCTCGGGCGACTCAGCCTCCAAGCGACGGAAGGCCTCGTCGAATCTCACGATCTCGGAAGATTCCTCGCGCGCGAGGTCGAGGACGCTGGCGAGCGGGACTTTCGCCCGGTCGCCCCCCCGCTTCACCCGGCCCCGGGCGCGGGCATGGTCCAGAAGGATGCGGCGCATCGCCTCCGCGGCGGCGGCGTAGAAGTGGGCGCGACCGGACCAGGGGATCTCCCGCTCGCCGACGAGGCGCAGGTAGGCCTCGTGGACGAGAGCGGTCGCCTGGAGGGTGTGGTCGGGGCGTTCGGCGTCGAGGGCGCGCTGGGCGACCGCGCGTAGCTGGGCGTAGACGAGCGGCAGCAGGCGCTCGAGCCGCTCGGCGTCGCTCGCGTCGTCGTTGAGGAGGATGGTGACCGTTTCGTCGCGGTCGGGCATGGCGGGAAGGGTACCTTCGTGCGTCCCGGCGGCTGGAGCGTTCGCGCGGGCCGGGCCGATCAACGGGCGGGAGGGCCACCGATGCGCGAGGACGCTCGGCGTCGCTACTGGCGGCGCAACCTGCTGTATGTGGAAATCCTGCTGGCGGCGTGGTTTCTCGTATCGCTGGGATGCGGCGTCTTGTTTGTCGATCAGCTCGACCGGTTTCGCCTTGGCGGCTTCCCGCTGGGCTTCTGGTTCGCGCAGCAGGGGGCGATGTACGCCTTCGTCGCGATCATCTTTCTGTATGTATTCCTGATGAACCGGCTCGACCGGCGATTCGGCGTGAGCGACCGTGATCGCGCCGGGGCGCACAGGAAGGGCCGGCGATGACGATCACCGCGTGGACCTTCGTGATGGTCGGCCTTTCGTTCGCGCTGTACATCGGCGTGGCGATCTGGTCGCGCGCCGGATCGACGGGCGAGTTCTACATCGCCGGCGGGAAGGTGAACCCCGTCGTCAACGGTATGGCGACGGCGGCCGACTGGATGAGCGCCGCGTCGTTCATCTCGATGGCCGGCATCATCTCCTTCGCCGGGCGCGACGGCAGCGTCTACCTGATGGGGTGGACGGGCGGGTACGTGCTGCTCGCGCTGCTGCTGGCCCCCTACCTGCGCAAGTTCGGCAAGTACACCGTGCCGGACTTCGTCGGCGACCGCTACTACTCGCAGACGGCGCGCATCGTCGCCGTCGTCTGCGCCATATTCGTGTCGTTCACCTATGTGGCCGGGCAGATGCGCGGCGTCGGGATCGTGTTCAGCCGCTTCCTCGATGTCCAGATCGAGTGGGGCGTCGCGATCGGGATGGGCATCGTTTTCTTCTACGCCGTGCTGGGCGGGATGAAGGGGATCACCTACACCCAGGTCGCGCAGTACTGCGTCCTGATCTTCGCGTACATGCTGCCGGCGATCTATATCTCGATGATGATGACCGGGCACATCGTGCCGCAGATCGGGTTCGGCAGCGTGCTGAACGACGGCTCCGGGCAGCACCTCCTCGAGCGGCTGGATGGCCTGAGCCGCGACCTCGGCTTCGGCGCGTACACCGACGGGTCAAAGAGCCGCTTCGACGCCTTCTGCATCACCGCGGCGCTGATGGTGGGGACGGCCGGTCTGCCGCATGTGATCGTGCGGTTCTACACCGTGCCGCGCGTCTCGGCAGCGCGTCTGAGCGCGGGGTTCGCGCTGGTCTTCATCGTCATCCTCTACGCGACTGCGCCGGCGGTCGCCGCGTTCGTGCGGACGAATATGCTTGACGCGATCGCGAACACGCCGGTCGCCGAGGCGCCGGAGTGGTTCACGCGCTGGGAGGCGACCGGGCTGATCGCCCACGACGACCGCAACGCCGACGGGGTCATCCAGTACTCAGGCGATCCGGCGGTGAATGAGTTGACAATCGACCGCGACATCATGGTGCTCGCCAATCCGGAGATCGCGCGTCTGCCGAACTGGGTGGTCGGGCTGGTGGCGGCGGGCGGGCTCGCGGCCGCGCTCTCGACGGCGGCCGGCCTGCTGCTGGTGATCTCCACCTCCGTCGCCCACGACCTGCTCAAGAAGGGATTCAAGCCCGAGATCACGGAGAAGCAGGAGTTGATCGTCGCGCGCGTCGCCGCGGGGTTCGCGGTGTGCGTCGCCGGCTACTTCGGCATCGATCCGCCGGGGTACGTGGCGCAGGTCGTGGCCTTCGCCTTCGGGCTCGCGGCGTCGAGCTTCTTCCCGGCGATCCTGATGGGCATCTTCTCGACGCGCATGAACAAGGCCGGCGCCGTGTCGGGGATGGTGGTCGGCACCCTGTTTACGGCCGGGTACATCGTGTTCTTCAACTACATCCGGCCGGACCTCGATTCGCCAGACCACTGGCTCTTGGGCGTCTCGCCGGAGGGGATCGGAACGATCGGGATGCTGGTGAACTTCGTGACGGCGTGGATTGTCGCGGTGGCAACCCCCCCGCCCCCGGAGGCGGTGCAGGCCCTTGTCGAGGAGATCCGCATCCCGCGCGGGGCGGGCGAATCGCACGAGGTCAGCGCGTAATGCGGAATCCCGGGACTCGGCGCCGGAAGGAAGGTTCCGACGCGTCCATCGATCGGTTCCGCCCCGGCACGGCCCGGGGGATCTTCCCAGGGGATACCTATGCGCCCAGTACTCTCGATCGTCCTCTCGCTCCTGCTCGCCGGCGCCGCTTTCGCGCAGGGCGGGTACACCGATCATCGCGACCCGCCTGATCTGCCGGGCGTCGAGCACATCCCGGCGGTGATCGAGGCCTTCAACAGCGCCGACGCGGCGACCGTCGCGGCCTGCATCGACGCCCACTTCGGCGGCCAGTTCGCATCGATGCCCGCCTCCCGCCACGCGAGCGTGTGGGCCGGCGCGCTGGCGAACTGGGGCCCGGTGGAGTTCGAGGCGGTGCGCACCTACGAGCCGTCGCGAGATGGGCTCGTCGTGATCGTGCGCGCCCCGGTCATCGAGGCATGGCGGGCCTTCGTCTTCGGCGTCGGCGAGGACGGGCGCCTGACAGGGATGCAGTTCGCGCCGGCGCGCGCGCCGTCGTACCTCGAGCCGACGGAGCCGCTCTCTGTCGACCATGCGGTGGGGCGCCTCGACGGCTTCCTCGATCGGCTCGCGGAGCGCGACATGTTCAGCGGGACGGTGATCATCGAGCAGGACGGGCGGCGTGTGTACGAGCGCGCTGTCGGGCTCGCAAGCCGGCGATTCGATGTTCCCAACCGCATGGACACGAAGTTCAACCTCGGCTCGATGAACAAGATGATCACGGCGGTGGCGATCGCCCAGCTGGTCGAGGACGGCGCACTCGCATGGGACGACACGGTCGGCGAGCATCTGTCCGACTATCCGAACGCGCAGGTGCGCGACAGCGTGCAGATCCGCCACCTGCTCAGTCACACCTCGGGCATGGGCAACCACTTCACGCCGGAGTTCGCGAACGCTTCGAAGGCGGTCTACCGCGAGTTCCGCGAGTACCTGCCGCTGTTCGTCGATCAGGAACTCGCCTTCGAGCCGGGCACAGATTGGTCGTACTCGAACGCCGGGTTCTTCGTGCTCGGCATGCTCGTCGAGGCGGCGAGCGGCCAGTCGTACTACGACTACGTGCGCGAGCGCATCTACGCGCCGGCCGGGATGACCGACACCGACGCCTACGACATGGACATCCCGATCAAGAACCTGGCGATCGGCTACACGCGCGAGTCGTTCGGCGACACCAGCGCCGACGACGGCGCCCGCTGGATGGACGAGACCAACGGCCTGCGCACGAACCTCTTCATGCACTCGATCAAGGGCGGGCCCGCAGGCGGCGGCTTCAGCACCACGCCGGACCTGGCGCGATTCGCCCACGCGCTGACCAGCGGCGCGCTGGTGTCGCCCGCCACGCTCGCGGTCCTCACCAGCGCGAAGCCCGAACTTTCAAGCCCCGGGTACGGATACGGCTTCAGCGTTGAGGACCACGGTCACCTCGGCGTCGTGTATGGGCACGGCGGCGGGTTCCCGGGCATCAACGGGATTCTCGACATCTACCCCGACCAGCGTCTGGTCGTGACCGTGCTTGCGAATCTCGACGGCGGCGCGAATCTCGTCGCCGGGCGGTTCATGGAGTGGCTCCAGTCGGGCGGATGAGGCCGCGGCCTACGGCGCCGGGGTGCGCGTGATGACGACATTCGCCACCCCGGACGAGACCGACGCGTACTGCACCATCAAGCCGTCAACGACCAGGTCGATCTCCGCAACGAGCGACCCTTCGTCCGGACGTAGGCGATAGTTGCCGATGACGGGTCCGCCCGGCTCACGCAGTTGCACGTACACCTCGGCGGACGCGACCGACTTGGAGATCTGGATGCGCGTCACGAAGCGCTGATCGGAGAAGAATGGGTACTGGCCGTTGATCGTGTACGCCGCGGCTTTCAGGCCGGCGAGGCGCATCGGATCAGCGTCGGCGACTGCCTGCGCCAGCTCGTCGAGGGTCACGCCGGTGCTGGAGACGCGCCCGGCGGGCGGCATGAGGGGGCCGGCGCTGGCGAGCCAGGCGCCAGCGAGGAGTGTGGTCCCCGCAACCCGAAGCACGGGCGGAGTGTGGTAACGCCTCGAAGAGCTCCCGGGGAGGCGCGAGCAACAGCCGAGCCACACGGCCCGAGGGCCAACGCCGCCGTCGCACAGTCCCGAGAGCGAATGCGTGCCGGGCCGTTTCCAGGGGCAAGGGAATCCGCAAGTTCCGCCCTCGGGGTCAGCGGGTCGTGCCCCAGGCGCCAAGCAGCACGCCGAGATCGGCGCCATCGACGAAGCCGTCGGCGTTGAAATCTGCGGGGCAGGGCTGGCCGTCCGGGCACATGCCCCACGCGCCGAGCAGGATGCCGAGGTCCGCGCCGTCGACGAGTCCATCACCGTTCAGATCCTGCGGCGAGGACTGGGTCGCCGCCTCGACTCGGATGGCGCCGGTCATGCCGATGTGCCCCGTTACGCGGCAGGTGTAGTAGTAGTCACCGAGTGCGACGGCCCAGGAGATCAGGTCGCTCGTGGGCCCCGGATCCGCCGTGAAGTCAGCGATCGGGGTCAGCGTGAGGGAGTCGATCAGCGCGCCGTCGGACGTCGTCCGGTTGTACGCACCGTCCGAGCCGCTGACGGGCAGCTGGTCGTTGGTGATGACGAGCGGGTGCGAACCCGTCGTCCGCTGGAAGGTGTAGGTCTCCCCTTCGATGAGGATCAGCGTCGGGTCGGCGATGTTCGTGAAGGTCCCGGTCTCATCAGTCCACGAGAAGAGATAGTTGCTCGCGCCGGCGTTCGAGATTGCGAAGGCGACGCCGGCGTCGACGCGATAGACGCTCGGCGCTTCCTGCGTCGTTCCGGCGAGGGCCGCGGCGCTGCACGCCATTGCGAAGGTGGTGACGGCGAGTCTCCGAATCAGCATGAATCGCTCCTCCCAGGCGATCGCGCCTGCCGGGCGTCGGCAGGTCGCGTCACACCGACTCCGAAGGAAGGCGAGGTGCGGATTCGCCTGCGGACCGTTTTCTTGCCGCCGGTCGAACGTCAGCCAAGGTCGTCGAACGCGTCGCTGTAGCGAACCAGCCCAGCGCCGCGTGGCACGGCGCCGGAAACCAGGGCAAGGACCTGGAACGCGTCTCCGCCGTTGTAGGCGTCGGCAAGGCCATCCTCGCGCGCCGGGCGGAATCCGTATCGCGCGTAGTAGGCCGGGTCGCCAAGGACGACGCACCACCCTGCGCCCGCGGCTCGGCATCGCTCAAGCCCACGCTCGATGAGGGCCGCGCCGAGGCCCCGGCGCCGATGGGCCGCCTCGACCGCCACCGGCGCGAGGCCGACGCCGGCGCGTGCCCCCGCGGCCGTCACGGGTGAGAAGGCGATGTGCCCGACGATCGCGCCATCGTTCTCGGCGACGAGGGCCACGACCAGTTGCCCGCTGCGGCGCAGCGCCGCAACGAGACGCGCTTCTGCGTCGGTCGGGAAGCACCCCTCGAGCAGTCGCGCGACGGCGTCTGCGTCACTGGGTCGTTCTGGACGGATGCGCACCATCGCGCCGAGCGTACACGGGAATCCCCCGGTTGGGTCGCGATCGCGCAGGTTCGCGCGATTCTGCGAGTCAGGTCGTAGGGCCTGGCGAAGCGGCGCGGGTCGTGCGGGTGAAGTTGTCGGTTGTCGACGCCGACGGTACGGGAGGCGCGCACGGTTGCGCCCGATGGCGCACGGTGCGCCGCCCGGATACCAGCAGCACGACGGCGTCAGGAGGTTGACCGATGGCCGCGAAGAAGAACAGCGCACGGAAGCGCTCGACGAAGAAGACCACGCGCAAGCCGGCGGCGAAGAAGCCGACCGCCCGCAAGAAGGCCTCGAGCCGCAAGCCGGCGAAGAAGGGGCCCGCGCGCAAGCGGTCCGCCAAGCGCACGCAGGGCAGCTCCGCGCCCTCGTTCACCTCGATCTCCGGACCCTTCGAGGGGAAGATCTCGACCCCCGGCGTGCTGCACATCGCGAGCAACGGGCGGTTCAAGGCGACTGTCGACGCCGGCGCCGTGCAGCTCGACGGCGACTTCAACGGGCGGATCAACGCGAAGGGCGATGTCCTGATCACGAAGGGCGCCAAGGCGAGCGGCGCCTTCGCGGCCCGCTGCATCCTCATTGAAGAGGGCGCCGACTTCGACGGACGCTGCCGCGTCCGCAAAGCGGCCTGACCTGTCGAAATACGCTTGACCTGAGGTGGAGATCGACCCAACGCCCGCCCCGCACCGGGGCGGGCGTTGTCACGCGCTGCGGGCTCAGCTCGCGGTGGCGTCGAGCAGCGATCGGACGAACTCGACGCCGCGCCCTTCGGGGCCTGACGCCAGCCATGCGTGCATCATCGCGCGGACCTCGCCACGCGCCACGCCGCCCCGCATGGGTGGGCGGCGCGCATCGCTGACGCGCGCGCCGCCGCCGTTCGCGGGCGCTTCGAGCGCGTAGACGATCGCGCCCACACCGATCTCTATCGCGGCGCCAAGGCACATCACGCATGGCTCAAGCGTCGTGACGAGCGTCCACTCCCCGGGTGCGCTCGCTCCGGCCGCAAACGCTTCGCGCAGCGCGACCATCTCGGCGTGGGCCGTCCGATCCCCGGTGGTGCGCCCGCGATTCGGCGCCCGCGCCACGACCGCACCCGATCGATCCACGATGACCGCACCGATCGGAACCTCACCGGCCAGGGCGCCGGCGTGCGCGGTCTCGATCGCGAGCGCCATCCACTTCTCGTCACGACTCGGCATGCCGGAGGGTAGGGCATTCCACGGGATACGGGCGCCTGCCGCCGATTCGCGGGTTCAGCTTCCGCCGGCGTGCACGGACTGCGCCTGTGAGGGGTGGAGAGCGCGTCCCATTGAAGGATCCTCCGGATGTTGGAACCAAAGCCCCACGAAACCCAGCCGACCGACGGACGCGCGGTCCGTGTGCTGGTGCTGCTCCTGGCCTGTGTCGCGTTGCAGACTGTCGACATACTCACCCTCTACCGGCTGATGGAGACCACCGGTGTATGGGTCGAGTCTGTGTTCGTCCCCGGCGCACCGTTCTGGCTCGGCTCGGGCGACTCGATGCTCCTTACTCGAGCGGTGACGCTCACGGTCTGCCTCGGCGGGCTCTACGGCGCGCGCCGGAACTGGCTCGCGGAGATCGGCGCGATCGGCGTGTTCGCGCTGTCGATCCTGCTGCTCGCGCGCTGGAGCATGTACCTCGACCTTGTCGATCAGCTGCACCTGCACTGATCGCGCGCTGATCAGCGGATATTCTGGAATGCGCGGGCGAGGTCTTCGAGCGCGGGCTTCACCTTGTGCGCGTTGCGCTCCACCTCGTCGATGATCTGTCGCGCCTCGGCCTCCGTGATGAGCACGCCCGCCGCCTGCAGCTGGGTGACAATGTCCCGCGCCGCCTTGATCTTCTCCTGCGCCGTGATGCCGATCGCGCCGGGGACGGCCATGACGGCCTTGGTCGCGAGCGTCTTGAGGATCGAGAACACCACGCCGAAGACCGTCAGGCGCTTCGCGGCCGTGGCTTTGCCGAGGCCGGCGATCAGCGCGCCGATCAGCTTGCCGGCCGTCATCGGATCCTTGGCCATCGCGTCGGGGACGTTCCCGACAACGTCCGGGCCCGCGTAGCCGACGGCGCTGGCGGCCGCGCGCTTCGCGCCCTCGAAGAGCCCTTCGATCATCTTGTCGTAGAGCGTCGGCGCGTAGGTCTTCAGGGTCTTCCGGACGCTCAGCACCGTGCTGACGGCGGAGGCCCATCTGGGGAACTTCTCCCGATTCTCGACGATGAACTGCAGACCGCTGACGCCGGTGACCACGATGAACCCGGGCAGGCTCGTGCCGCTGATGATCGCGAGCATGATGCCCATCTCGAGCTCGATGAGCGCCTTGATGGGCTGCAGCCGCTGCGCCAGCCCATGGAAGAACATGCCGTTGCGCTCGTCGAGGAACGCCTCTGTGGACTGGCGGTACACCGTGCCGACACGCCCGCGCATGGGGTTCATGTCCGCCAGCTCGCTGCCGGGGCCGTCGTTGTCGAGGAGCATAAAGACGGTTTCTCGCGAGGAGATCGCGAGAATTGCTCGTGTGCCGTCGAACCCTGCAACGAGCTCTCCCGCCCGGGTGACACCGGTCTGGTAGAGCGGACCCGTGCGCTGGTTGTACATCGAGTTCGGCTTGACGAGGCGCTTGGCCTCGTCGGGCGTGACGGCGATCACACCGCCCTGAGCGGCGAAGTTCCGCGCGAGTGCCTTGATGGTGTTCTTACCGGGATCGACGCGGCTGTCGGGGTAGTTGAAGCCCAGAATGTTTCGCTGGAAGTCGTTGATCGCCTGGATCACGCCGTCGTCGATCTTGCCGTCCACCGGGATCGCGCGCACGACCGCGGCTTCGAAGGTCACGTGCCCACCGCCGCTGCCCGTGCTGGTTGGCGGGTAGATGCGCGTCATGGCGCGGTTGAGGAGGTACTCGACGACGCGAACATCCTGCTTCTTGTTCGCGCAGTCCTTTCCGACCGGGGCGGTGAGGAGTCCCATGGCGTAGTTCGCTCCGTGAGCCGCACGAGGGGTCCGGGCGCGCCGGCGAGCGGCCGGCCGGCGGGCCGGGAGGACGGCGCCTCCATGAAGGGAGACGACATTTCCGGCGGCCGCGCCGGATCACGCGGGCGACCACGCCGATCGACTGCCCGGTCCGGCGGCGGATTTCGCAATGTGGATGGAACCACCCTCGGAGCCCCGCCATGCCAGCACGCCGACTCGCCGCGCTCGTCCTCGCACTCGCCCTGCCCGGGGTCGCCTCAGCGGGCGAACTCACGCCGCCCGGGGCCCCGGGCCCGAGCATGAAGACGCTGGAGGAGGTCGAGCCCCGCATCGCGATCAACGCCGTCAACACCCCCGGCGACGCCGACAGCGCGTGGCGGATCACCAAGTCGGGCCACTACTACCTGACGCAGAGCTACCTGGTGCTCGGGTTCCCGTCGGCCACGCACGGTATCGAGATCGCGGCGTCGGATGTCACGATCGATCTCAACGGGTTCACGATTCGCGGACTCTCCGGAGCGTTGAGCGGCATCCGCACCGACGCCCCCGGCTTCGAGAACCTCGTGATCCGCAACGGCACGATCCGGAACTTCAGCCAGTCGGGCATCGATCTGCGGACCAACGAGTCCTCGCACGCCACCCTGATCGAGGTCCGCCTCCTCGACAACGGACTTCGCGGCGCGTACCTCGGTGACGACGCGCGCGCGATTCGCTGCAGGTTCGAGGCCAACGGCTCCGACGGGCTGGCCGCGGGACATCGCGCGACGGTTGAGGACTGCGCCGTTGTGCAGAACGGCGGCCACGGCGTCGATCTGGGCTGGACCTCAACGGTTCGATCATCGATCTTCGAGTCGAACGGCGCGTTCCCGGCAGGGCGTTCGATCCGGGTCGGCGATGGCTCGATCGTCGCCTCGGCGCGGGTGACAAACGCGACGGTGGTCGCCGTCGCGGCCGGCTCGAGGAGCCTCGTGACCGACACGGTTGTTCTCGGCGCCGGCGACGACGGCATCCGGGCCGGCGCCGCGTCGATCGTCGAGAACTGCGTCGTCACCTTTGCGTCGGCCACCGGGATCACGGTCGGCGAGAGCTGCATCGTGCGCGAGAACATTGTCTCGAACTCCGGGTTTGTCGGAATCCTTCCGGGCACACGGACGACGGTGTCCGGCAACCGGGTCACCTTCAGCGACGATGCGGGGATCTCGGTCGCCGGCGACGCGACCAGGCTCGAAGGCAACGAGGTCTTCGGCAACGACATCGGGATTCGCGCGCTCGGCGCACGGAGCCTCGTCACGGGCAACATCGTCGGCGACAGCGCGAGCACAAACTGGTCGATCAGCCCGGGGAACCTCGTCGGACCGATCATCGATCTCCGATTCCCTGGCGGCGGCGCGATCTCCGGCAACTCGAGCGCTGGCAACCTCACCACGGTCGACCCCCACGCGAATTTCACCAACTGAGCGGGCGCGGGCTACGACGCGTTGTCGCCCCAGAAGGTGCGCGTGGCGGTCCAGAGGCGTTCGAGGCGGTCGATGCGATCGCGCGCATCGTCGCCGAGCTCCGCGACGACCTCGATGACGAGCAGCTCCGCGACGAGCACGCTCGGCAGCGCGCTGTCGAAGGGGCCGACCGCGGGGATGTGCAGCTCGCACCAGGTCTCGGTCATCGAGGCCAGGGGCGAGAGCGGGCCGTCGGTGATGGCGACCAGATCCACTCCCACCTCGACGATCGCACGCGCAGCGAGGATCGTGTTCCGCCGGTAGCGGGCGAAGTCGAAGACCACGGCGGCGTCACCCGGCGCGGCGGCGCTGAGGTCGCGCCCCAGGTCGTGGGTCTCCACGAGGTGCACTTCGTCGCGGATCATCGAGAGCCCGCTGTGCAGGACGATCGCCCCGGCGCGCGAGGTCTCGCCGGAGAGCACCCAGATGCGACGGGCGCGCCGAAGCGGGGCGGCGAGGCGGCTGATGCGGTCGGCGTCGAGGTGCTGCAGCGAGCGGTGGATGGACTGCTCGATCTCGGCCTGGATGCGAGCCAGCTCGCCGCGCTGCCGGCGGATGCGCCCCGCCGGGGTCGAGAGCTGGCGGGCCACGTCGTCCCGGACACGGGCCTGCAGGTCGGCGTAGCCGGCAAACCCAAGCTTGGTGGCGAATCGGACGATAGATGGACGGCTCGTCTCGACGCGCGAGGCGAGGGCGGACACCGTCCCGAAGGCCACGAGGGTGGGGTCCTCCAGGACCGCGGCGGCGATCCGGCGTTCGGTCGGCGTCAGGCGGTCACCCGCCCCGGCGATGAGGTCCTGAATCGAC
>JBICHM010000097.1:0-6704 GCA_043101835.1 Phycisphaerales bacterium
GGTGCAGCGGGTCTCGGGCAAGACGGACTGCCCGACCTGTTCGCCGCCCCGGAGGGATACGGGGTGTCGCCGCCACGGATGTCTCCCTTGCGGTCCTACATCTGAAGACCCTGGAGCCCGCATGCCCGGCGACGAGATGCTCATGCAGATCACCGCAGCCCTGGTGGGCGTCACGCCCTTCCGGCGTCGAATCCTGCTGCTGACGGTGCTCTCGTTCATCGTGCTCTGCTGATCGGAAGGTCGGCGCCGAAGAACCCCGCTCGCGCTTCGCACCCATTGGTGTGATCGCGGGCTGTGTGTGCGCGCCTGCGCCGGCTGCGCACCGCGTCCAAGAAACAGGCCCGACGCTCGCGTGAGCGCCGGGCCTGGCGTGATCAGGTCGAACTCGGATCCTGCTGGATCAGAGCTTGATCTTGTCGGTGCCCATGGAGCCGTGGTCGTCCATGCCGCCGCGTTGGGGCATGTCGGGGCGATCGGGGCGACGCTCGCTGGTGTACTCGCCGCGCTCGTCGCTGGCGCCCCACTGGGCCCGCTTGAGGGAGAGGCCGATCTTCCGCTCGACGGTGTCGACGCGGAGGATCTTCACATCGACTTCCTCGCCCGGCTTCACGACCTCCTGCGGGTTCTCGACCTTGTGGTCGGCCAGCTCGGAGACGTGCAGCAGGCCCTCGAGGTCCTCCTCGAGTTCGACGAAGACGCCGAAGTTGGTGATCTTCGTCACCTTGCCGCGGACGACCATGCCCGGCTGGTACGCGCCGGGGATGGCCTCCGACCACGGATCCTCGGTGAGCTGCTTGTGGCCGAGGCTGATGCGCTGCTTGTCGGTGTCGACATCCAGCACCACGCAGCGGACGTTGTCGCCCTTCTGCAGCAGCTCGTTGGGGTGCGCGACCTTCTTGGTCCACGACAGGTCCGAGACGTGGAGGAGACCGTCGATGCCGGGCTCGATCTCCACGAACGCGCCGTAGTTGGTGAGGTTGCGCACCGTGCCCTCGATGACGGTGCCGGGCGGGTACTTCTCGTGCATGAGCTCCCAGGGGTTGACCTCGGTCTGCTTCATGCCCAGCGAGATTTCCTGCTTGTCCTTGTCGATGTCGAGCACGACGACCTCGACCTCATCGCCCACCTGCACGAGCTCGCTCGGGTGGTTGATGCGCCGGGTCCAGGACATCTCGCTGATGTGCACGAGGCCCTCGACGCCGTCCTCGAGTCGGACGAACGCGCCGTAGGACATGATGCTGACGACCTCGCCCTTGACGCGGGAGTTGACCGGGTACTTCTTCTCGATCTCCTCCCACGGGCTGGCCTCCTTCTGCTTGAGGCCGAGGGCGATCTTTTCCTTCTCGTGGTCGATGTTGAGGATCTTGACCTCGACCTCCTGATCGATCCCGAGCATGTCGCTGGGGTGGTTGACCCGGCCCCACGACATGTCCGTGATGTGCAGCAGGCCGTCGATGCCGCCGAGGTCGATGAACGCGCCGAAGTCGGCGATGTTCTTCACGCGACCCTTGACCAGATCGCCTTCCTTGACGTTCGCCAGAAGACGCTTCTTCGCGTGCTCGCGCTCGGTCTCGATCAGCTTGCGCCGGCTGACGACGATGTTCCGGCGGCTCTGGTCGATCTTCAGGATCTCGGCGCGGATCTCGCGCCCGACGAAGTCGCCCAGATCGTGCGGCCGGCGGATGTCCACCTGGCTCGCCGGCAGGAATGCGTGCACGCCGATGTCGACGAGCAGGCCGCCCTTGATCTTGCGGATGACCTTGCCCTTGACCTCGTCGCCTTCCTTGCAGGTCTCGAGCAGACGCTGCCAGTTGATGATCCGGTCGGCCTTGCGCTTCGAGACCTGCACGAGGCCGTTGTCGCCTTCGAGCGCTTCGAGCAGCACCTTGACCTTGAGGCCGACCTTGAGCTCGTTGGGATCGTCCCACTCGTTCTTCGGGACGAGCCCTTCGCTCTTGAGGCCGATGTCGATCACCGCGTTGTCGCCGGCGAACCCGACGATCGTGCCGTCGAGGATCGAACCGGTCTGGAAGTCCTCGATCTGGCCTTCCAGCAGCGAGGACATGTCGCCGTCGGCGACCTGTGCGCCGTAGGCGTCCTGCAGGAGCGCAGTGGCCTCGTCGTCGCCCACGTCGAGCGACTTGATCAGGTTGTAATCCACCATCGTGTTGAGATCCTTCCCGGCGACGGGGTCCGCCGTCGCCGATGCGCGTGGTGACCGGTCGCGCGCCGGGCCCCCATGGGGCGGTTCGAGACTGCTCCCGCCGGCGGGCACGCGCCTGCCGTTCGGAGCGGGATCGGTGAGTCTATCAGGACGCCCCGCCCGGTCCAGCCCCCTCGGGAAGTCCCTCCCCGAGCAGCACTTGCCGGTGCGGGCTCGCCAGGGGCAGGGCGGCCACCTCGGAACGCGTCGCCCAGCGCCGACCGGCCCTGACACCCCGCCGAGGAGGGGGCGACACGGCCCGCCACACGTGGAACTCCACCAGCCGGTGGGTGGTGGCGACCGTGAAGTTTGCGAGCGCTTCGAGGCCCCGCGCGTCGGAGAGCCCGATCGCCGCCGCGACGGCCTCCGCGTCAGGGACAGCCTCGCCTTCCACGGTCGGCGCCTGCCAGAGTCCCGCCCACATGCCCTCGTCTGGTCGCTGCTCGACGAGCAGGCGTCCGGACTTGTCCTCGATCAGCACACACGCGTGGTGGACGCGTTTTCGCGCTACGCGTGGCTGCGGGGCGGGGATCGACTCCTCGCGTCCCTCCCGACGCGCGACACAGCGGCGCGCAAGCGGGCACGCCGTGCAGCGCGGCGCGCGCGGGCGGCACACCAGGGCGCCCAGCTCCATCAGCCCCTCGTTGAACGCCCCGGGATCGGCCGCCGCTTCGACCAGCGCCGTTGCGCGCTCCCACGCCAGCGCGGTCGCCTCGGCGTTCGTCGGCGCGAGCTCGCGACCTTCGAGACGCAGGACGACGCGCACCACATTGGCGTCCACCAGCGCCGCGCGCCGGCCGTAGACGATGCTTGCGATTGCGCCCGCGGTGTAGCGTCCGACGCCCGGCAGGCGCCGCAGGTCGTCAACCGCCGACGGCACGACGCCGCCGAACTCCTCGACGATCATCTTCGCGGCGCCGTGCAGGTTCCGCGCGCGCCGGTAGTACCCCAGCCCGCTCCAGGCGCTGAGCACCGACTGCTCGTCGGCCTGCGCGAGCGCCTCGACCGTCGGGAACCGCTCGAGAAATTCGCCGAATCGCTCCGCGACGCGCGCGACCTGCGTCTGCTGCAGCATTGCCTCGCTGACCAGGGCGTGGTACGGGTTGCGCGGCGCGCCGCCTTCCGGGCGCCACGGCAGGTCGCGCCGGTGCGCCCGGAACCAGGTCGTGATGCGCTCGGCGATCGCGCGGTCGCGCCGGCTCACGGCTGCCCGCCCGAGTAGGTTGCGACGAAGGTCCACTGCACCAGCGTGTAGGTGAGCACCGTGATGAGCACGATGCCGATGAGGTTCAGCCAGATGCCGACCTTCACCATCTGGCCGATGGTGACCCGTCCGGAGCCGAAGACGATGGCGTTCGGGGGCGTCGCGACGGGCATCATGAAGGCGCACGACGCCGCGATCGCGGCCGGGACGAGCAGCGTCGGAAGGTTCACCCCCAGCCCGACGCCGACGCCGGCGAGGATCGGGAGGAAGGTCGTGGCGGTCGCCGTGTTGCTTGTGACCTCGGTCAGGAAGACGACGACCGTGGTGATGACGATGACCAGCGCGAGCGTGGGCAGCCAGCCGAGCGCGCCGACCTGGGCGCCCAGCCATTCGTCGAGCCCGCTGGCGCCGACGGCGCGCGCAAGGCTGAGCCCGCCCCCGAAGAGCAGCAGCACGCCCCACGGGAGGCGCTTCGCGAAGGTCCAGTTCATCACGAAGACCCCGCGCCGCGGCTCGACGGGCAGCGCAAACAGCAGCGCCGCGGCGGCGATCGCGATCACGGTGTCGTCGATCCGCGTCACGACCGGCGCCGCGCCGGCGAGCCAGTCCCAGCCGGCGAGGCGCTGGCGGAAGATCCACAGCGTCGCCGTCGTCAGGAAGACGACGAAGACCATCCACTCAGCGCGCGACATCGGCCCGAGTCGCTGCAGTTCGGTGCGGATCAGCGCGCGCCCACCCGGAAGCTCGCGGATGCGCACGGGGTACAGCACATACACGAGCATCGCCCAGGTGATGACGCCGAAGACCGCCGAGAAGGGGGCGCCGACGGCCATCCACTCGCCGAAACCGATGGTGATGTCGAACTCCTGCTGCACGAAGCCGATGAGCACGGCGTTCGGCGGCGTGCCGATGGGCGTGCCGACGCCGCCGATGCTCGCGCTGTAGGCGATGCCCAGCAGCAGGCACACGGCGAAGCGCGCCGACGCGGCCGGATCCACTTCGCCGGACGCCTCGAAGCGCTCCGACGCCAGCGCGATGATCGAAGTCGCGATCGGCAGCATCATCACCGCCGTGGCGGTGTTGCTGATCCACATGCTGAGGACGCCCGTGGCCAGCATGAACCCCGCGATGAGCGCGCGCGGGCGCGTGCCGACGAGCAGCACGGTGACCAGCGCGATGCGTTTGTGCAGGCCCCACCGCTCCATCGCCAGCGCGAGGATGAACCCGCCCATAAAGAGAAAGATGACCGGGTCGGCGTACGGCGCCGTGGCGTCGCGCACGGCGAGCACGCCCGACGCCGGGAAGAGCACGATCGGCAGGAGCGCCGTCGCCGGCAGCGGCATCGCTTCGGTCATCCAGAGGATGGCCATGAGGACGCCGATGGCCGCAGTGGCGCGTGCGGCGGGCGACATGCCGTCATCGAGGCTGGCGAGGGCGTAGACAAGCACCGCAAGCAGGGGGGCTCCGACCCGCCCAAGCCACGCGATGCGCGCGCTGACCGACGCTTCGCTGTCGTTCGCGACCTGTGGTGACCCGTCGCCCATGGCGACCGTGTTCTACCCGACGCCTCAGCTTGCGGCCATCGCCTCACGACGGCCCGGCTGGGCCAGCGGGCGCGCCTCGCGCGCCGACACATGCGCCCGGGGCAGGCGCGGGCTCAGGCGCGCCAGGAACTCGTGCGTCGTCGTGCCCGCCAGGTGGGCAAGACGCGAGAGGTAGTTCGGCGCCTCCCGGTCGCGCCCGACCACCTCCACCGGGGCGCCGAGGCGCAGGGCGCGCTCGGGGACATCGGTGGCGTCGATCGTGATCTGGTCCATGCTGATCCTGCCGATGATCGGGCAGAACCAGCGTTCGCCGCCCGGGCCCTCGATCGCCATGTGACCTTTGTTGGAGAGCGAGAGGGGGTAGCCGTCGGCGTAGCCGCTGGGAATCAGCGCGATGACGCTGTCGCGCTCGGCCGTCCACAGCGCGGCGTAGCCGACGCTCTGCCCGGCGGGGATCGCCTTGATGTGCGCCACCTGGCTCACCCATCGCGCGCACGGGCGAAGTCGCTCGGCGTGCTCGAGCAGTTCGAAGTTCTCGGTGTCGGCCATCTCCTCGGTGGCGTAGCCGTAGAGCCCGAGGCCGACGCGCACCATGCGCCGGTGCAGGCTGCGGCTGCGGAAGGCGCCGAAGGTGTTCGCCTCGTGGATCAGGCAGTCCGCCGGGATCGCCTCGCCCGCCTCCTCCAGCCAGTCGCCGAAGGCGCGGTGCTGGGCGAGGGTCATGGCGTGGTCGGCGCGCGGCTTGATGAAGTGCGTGTAGACGCCGGCGAGGCGCAGGCGCGGATGGGCCGCGATCGTGCGTGCCGCGCGCAGGGCGATGTCCGGGCGCATCCCGCCGCGCGCCATGCCGGTGTCCACCTCGATGTGCAGTTGGAGCGTGACGCCCAGGCGGTCGGTGGCGGTGGCGAGGGTGGCGACCTGCTCCTCGTCGTGGACGGAGAAGTGCAGTCGCCCATTGACCGCGGACCAGTACAGCGGGTCGGCGCGTTCGATGGTCCGGACGGGGCTGAGGATGAGGACGGGCACGAGGACGCCGCTCTCGGTGAGGTGGCGGGCCTCGTCGGGGGTGTAGACCGCCAGGAGGTCGGCGCCGGCGCGCTGCAGGCGGTGGGCAACGGGGGCGGCGCCGAGGCCGTAGGCGTCAGCCTTGACGACCGCGCAGACCTTGGCGGGCTCGCTGCCCTCGGCTCTCGTGGCCTCGCGCAGGACGGCGAGGTTGTGGTCGAGGGCTGCCAGATCGACTTCGAGTCGGTTCAGTTGGGTCACGAGCGCCTCCGTGGCTCCGCCGGCGGGGTCCATCTCGCCAGGGGGGAGCCGCGACGGCGCACGCCGCTTCGGCTCCCCGTTCATGGTTGTATCGGATTTCGGCGCGTCCTACGATGATCGCGTCCGGCAAGTCTGCCGGACAGTGGCCGCCACACGACCGAACGCCGAACACCCCGCCATGCGATGGCCCGCGGCCAGGCACGCCGAGCGGGATTGGAGGCGCCAGCCGGCCGAGGCCCGCGCTGGATGGTCTACGCCGCACGCGTGCGAAGCACGCGTCCCGCGCAGCTCATCCACGGTGCGTGCCTCCGCTGAGCCTACGGCGCAGTAGCAGACATGACGGAGCACGAACCGGGCTACGACGGCCCCAGCCACGATCCCGAAGATCTTTTCGACACCGGCCCCGACGCCCCCCCGTCGCGAGGCAGGAACGTCGCGCACCTCGAAAAGGCCGAGGACCGCGTCGAGAAGATCGGAAGAGCACACG
>JBICHM010000098.1:0-2854 GCA_043101835.1 Phycisphaerales bacterium
AGTGTAGGAGGGTCAGGCGGTTGGGCGCGGATACAAACGCCCCGCCCGAATCACCCGCAGCACCCCCGCAGGCAGCAGTTCTGCCAACCGCGCTGCATAGACCCCCTCCTCCCGCAGCAGCCGGCGCACCTCCGTGGACGACGCCTCCATAACGGGCGTCTCGACGAAGCGAGACTCCCACGCCGCAAGTTCGGCGCCGGCCCAGTGGGGCGCCATCTCGGCCAGGATCGCGGCGTGCTCATCGTGCGGCGGGCGGAGCATCACCACCGGCTCGGCGAGCGCGATGACGCGCTGCGCCTCGCGCCACTTGTGGAACTGGCGGGCCTGGTCGGCGCCGATGAGCAGGCGCAGCGTGACGCCGGGCAGACGGTCGCGCAGGTCGGCGAGGGTGTCGACGGTGTAGGAGCGCCCGCCGCGAACGAGTTCGAGGTCGGTGACGCTCGCGCGCGCGGCCGGTCCGAGCGCGGCTTCCAGCATTGCAATGCGATCCTCGCCCGACGCGACGGGGCCGTCCTTCAGAGGCGGCGCCGCGGCGGGGATGTAGAGCACCCAGTCGGCGCCGATGCGCTCGGCGACCATCTGCGGCAGCGCGATGTGGGCGCGGTGCGGCGGGTCGAATGCGCCGCCGAAGACGAGCACGCTGCGCGCATCGCTGGGGACCTCGAGTCGCATGGATGGAGGATAGGGCGCCGAGCGCGGCAGGCCGGGCGGCGCGCCAACTCTCCGGGTCGCGTGGCATGCAGCGACGCGGCGCAGAGAGTCGGGCGAGAGCGGTGTGGCGATTCAGTCGATGTCGGCCAGCATCAGCGGGCCGGCGATCATTCGATCGACATCCGCGTCCGGGTGGACGCGGTAGACCTCATCGGCCGGAAGATCGGTGGCGATGGGGTTGCCGAGCGGGTCCAGCAGCGTGTAGCGCGGCCCCTCGGGCGTGGCGTGGATCAGGAGTGAGTGCTCGAGCCCCTCGAGCGCGCCGAGTGAGACGCGGTCGGGCGCCTGCTCGTCGGTGGCTTCGGTCTCGGCATCGAGGTCGGCCGGCGCGTCCATCGACCGCGCGTTGCCGGCGGGCGAGGGCGATGGCTCGACGAGCAGCGCGGCCGCCACGAAGGCGCCGGCCAGGGCGCCTGCGACGCCGACACGCATGAGGATGCGCGGGATGCGGCGCGGGCTCGGGTTCCAGTCGTCGTCGCGACGGAGCACCTTCATACCGATTTGAATCGGCGAATCACCGAGACCGGGCCAGCAAAATCCCGGACGAAGTGCGGTCCGAGAACGGCGCATGGGTGGTGGGCGCCCTCCGGACCGCTATACTCGCCCGCACTGGACCCCCGCCGCACCGCGGCGGACGCCGGAGACGCCCCAAGGGGCCGCCCGGCCCTCAATGGCCCCTTCGTCTAGCCTGGTCCAGGACGTCACCCTTTCACGGTGAAGACACGGGTTCGAATCCCGTAGGGGTCATTCTGCGCGCACGCGGCGTCCGGACTCAGCCTCCCGCGACCGGCGTGTCGGGGTCGTCGCCGGCGCGGGCGCGCCATTCGGCGGCCAGGTCGGGGCGGTCGGATCTGGCGTACATGTCGGCCATAGCGCGCGCGGTTCGGCGGGTCTCGGGGGCGTCGGCGCCGAGGGCGTCCGCGGCGGTCGCATAGGCGCCCTGGAAGAGTGCCTCGGCGTCGTCGTATGACCCGAGCGCCGTGAGCGCCTCGGCGCGGGCGCGATCCAGGCGAACACGGTCCGTCGGGCGCGCCGCCTTGATGTCCAGCTCGGCGGTGTACGCATCCAGCGTCTCGAGCGCTTGCTGCGCCTGGCCGTCGATCGTCATGCAGCCGCTAGCGCTCGCGACTGCGAGCACGTATTGCGGCTCGTTTCGATCGGGCGCTGCGCGCAGGGTGTCGGCGATGGCGAGGTAGGCGTCTGCCGCGTCGGTGTAGTCCTCGAGCTGAAAGCGCGTGTCGGCGGCGGCCATCGCGCTCTGCACCGTCGCCTGGTGGGTCGGGCCGAGGACGCGCGCCCGCTCAGACGCAGCCAGATCGAACTGCTCGCGCGCAGCGCTGAGTTCGCCGAGGCGCTGCAACGCGAATCCGAGGTTGTTGATCACCGTCAGCGTCTCGGGATGATCGTCGCCGGAGACGCGCCGGCGCAGTTCGAGCAGTTCGCGATAAGTCTGCAGCGCCGCCTCATACTGACCCGCCCACCACTCGGCCGCGCCAAGATTGTTCAGCGCGGCGAGCGTTGTCGGATGCTCGGCGCCGAACCGCCGGACGCGCGCTTCGTACACCTGCCGATCGATGGCCGCGGCCCGAACTCGATCCCCCGCCCTTCCCGCGGCGTAGGCGACCGCGGTCATCGCCTCGAGCGTGCTGTCGTGCGTCTCGCCGAAGATGGCGCGCAGCTCGGTAAGCGCCGCTTCTGCGAGCGCGAGCGCTTCGTCCGGCCGGTCGGTGTCGGCAAGCAGCCACGCGAGCCGAACGTCCGCGCTGAGTGTCGCCGGGTGCGCCGCTCCGAGGATGCGCGTGTATCCCGCGATGGCGCTCCGGCGCAGGCGCTCCGATTCGTCGAGGTCCCCGCGCCCAAGGGCCGCCCAGGAGCCGATCTCTCGCGCGAGCGGCGTGACGGGGTGGTCCTCACTGACGAGCGTGCCGCAGGCCTCCAGCGCGGGCGCAACCGCTTCCGCCGCGTCGCCAGCGCGTCCGGCCCACATGAGCGCTTCGGCGAGATTCACCCGCGCTCGCACAACCTCCACCTCATCGCGAGGCTCGGCTGCCTCGCGGATCTCGACAAGCTCACGAAAGATGCGCTCGGCCTCATCGATGCGCCCCTGCAGGCGGTACAAGCGCGCCTGGTTGTTCCTCGTGGC
>JBICHM010000099.1:0-5042 GCA_043101835.1 Phycisphaerales bacterium
CTTGCCCGACCCGGTGACGCCGACGACGAGGATCAGCCCGTCGTGGGTCTGCTCAGCGAGCCTTCGGTAGATGTCGGGCAGCCCGAGCGAATCGAAGGAGGGGATCTTCGGGTTGATGCGCCGGATCGCGGCGTGGGAGCCGCCTTCGGCGCGGAAGACGTTGCAGCGAAAGCGATCGACGCCGCCCTCGTCATCATCGTCGTCGTTCTTGTCGGCGTCGGGCGCCTGCTCGCCCTTGAGCGCTTTGGATTTCGCGGCGATCGCGCGGGTGTCGAGGTAGGTCGAGAAATCGATGTCGCCCTGATTCTCGTAGCGCTCCATGAGATCAGGCGGCATGATCTCGGCGATCATGCGCTTGGTGTCGTCGGCGGAGAGCGGCGGGAGGCCGAGCGGCTTGAGGTCGCCGCCGATCCGGAAGATCGGCGGGAGGCCGACTTTCAGATGCAGGTCCGAAGCGCCATACTGCCCCATGTTGAAGAGCAGCTGCTTGATCGACACATGTTGGTACATAGCCACCCCGCTCGCTCGCGCGCCGTCATGGCGCAGACCGGTTGCGCGAGGCTACCGCGCTGGTCGGGGTCTGTCACCCAAAAAACGCCAACCTCGGGTGGGGCGATCGCGAGCCGGGCGCGGCTCAGGCGATGTCGAGGAGGTCCACCGTGGCGAATCGCTTGCCGGCCAGCAGTTCGAGGCTCGCGCCACCGCCGGTGGAGACATGGCTCATGCGCGAGGCGACGCCGAACTTCTCGGCGGCCGCGGCGGAATCGCCGCCACCCACCACGGTGAGCGCGCCGGCGGCGTCGGCCATCGCCTCGGCGACGGCGCGCGTGCCGACGGAGAACGCTTCCCACTCGAAGACGCCCATCGGCCCGTTCCACACGACGGTCTTCGCATCGCTGATGAGGCCGGCGAAGCGTGACTGCGTCTCGGGGCCGATGTCGAGCCCCATGTAGCCGGCGTCGATCGCGCCGTGGCACACCTTGGCGTCGCCCGCCACACCGCTGAACTCCGTGGAGCAGACGTGGTCGGTCGGGAGGTGCAACTGGCAACGCTCGCGCGCCGCCAGCTCGATGATGCGCGTCGCGTCCTTGATGCGCTCGTGCTCGACGCGGCTCTCACCGACTTCACGGTCGAGCGCCGCGAGGAAGGTGTACGCCATGGCGCCGCCGATGAGGATGTGGTCGGTCTTCGGCACCAGGTGCTCGATGCAAGGGATCTTGTCGGAGACCTTGGCGCCGCCGAGCACGGCGACATAGGGCGTCTCGGGCGATGAGAGGCGTTCGGAGAGGATATCCAGTTCCTTCTGCAGCAGCAGTCCGGCCACGCGCGGCTTGCCGTCGAGGAGCCGCGGCACGGCGAGCATGGACGCATCGTTGCGGTGCGACGCGCCGAACGCCTCGTTGCAGTAGATGTCGGCGTACGCCGCGAGCTTGCGGGCGAATGCTTCATCGCCCTGCTTCTCCGCGCCGTGAAAGCGCAGATTCTCGAGCAGCAGGCACTCGCCGTCGACCAGCGCGTCGACCGCCTTCGCCGCGGCGTCATCGACGCAGTCGTTCGACGGGAAACCGACAGGCGAGCCGAGGATTTCCGCGAGTCGCGCTGCGCACGGCGCAAGGGAGTGCTCGGCCTCGTGGCCGGCGCCCTTGGGGCGCCCCAGGTGCGACATCAGGACGACCCTGCCGCCCCGCTCGAGGACACTGCGGATCGACGGGGCGGCGAGGCGGATGCGCCGATCGTCGTCGATGGCGCCGCCGGACATCGGCACGTTGAAGTCCACGCGCATCAGGACGCGCTTCCCGGCGACTTCGATGCGGTCGATCGTCTGCTTCGGCATGGTGCGGTGCTCCCCGGCGTGGCGGCTGAACTCGGTGAATGGGGCGACCATCCTACCCGACGTGCGGGCCCGCGCGTCGGCGTACACTCGCGCCGTGCAGCGATTCCCGGTCATCATCGGCCCCACCGCGGGCGGCAAGACGGCGCTCGGCGTTGCGGTGGCCCGCGCGCTCGACGCGACCGGGCGCGGCCCGGCGGAGGTCGTCTCCGCCGACAGCATGCAGGTCTATCGGGGCATGGACATCGGCAGCGCAAAGCCGACTCCCGATGAGCAGGGCGGCGTCCCACACCACGCCATTGACATCGTCGAGCCGGACCGCCCCTTCACCGTCGCCGACTGGCTCGCAAGAGCCGAAGGGGCGATCGCCGACATCCGCGCTCGCGGTGGGACGCCCGTGGTGGTCGGGGGCACGCACCTCTATATCAAGGCGCTGCTCGAGGGCCTCTTTGAGGGCCCGCCCGCCGATGCGGCGCTGCGCGACCGCCTGCACGCCATGGCGCCAACGGAACTCCGGGCGGAACTGGAGCGCGTCGACCCACAAGCCGCGGCGAAGATCCACCCCAACGACCTCCGTCGCACCGTGCGGGCGCTCGAGGTGTTTGCCACGACAGGGCGCCCCATCAGCGCCCAACAGGGGCAGTGGGACAGCGGCCGCCGGCGTCCCGACGCGCTACTTGTGGCGATCCGTTGGGAGGTGAAAGAGATCAACCGGCGGATCAACAAGCGTGTCCGCAGGATGATGGATGACGGGCTGCTCGAGGAGGTCCGCACCCTGGAGGAGCGCGGCGTGCTGGGCGAGCAGGCCAGGCAGGGCCTCGGCTACCGCCAACTCCTCGATCACCTGGCCGGACGCATGACGCTCGATGAGGCGGCCGAGCGGATCAAGATCGAGACGCGCCGCTTCGCCAAGAGCCAGCGGACATGGCTCCGGCGCCTGATGGCCGGCGGCCCGAGCCTGTGGTTGGACGCGCCTCCGGCCCCGACCGAAGAATGGGCTCAAATCGTTGTGCGTGGCGGACTTACCGAGATTTCGACGAGTGACGAATCACAACCTGAGGGCCGATAGATCGGTTCAGCCGGGGCCTGCGGCAGCCGAAACGGGAGTCCACCGGGCCTGCGGGGGCCTGGAGGGGGGTCGGCTTGACAAGGCGGCTGCCCGGCCCTTTCGTGGCGGGCGTCGGGCCGGGGGAGCCGTGCAGGCGCCCCAGTGAGGGACCATGGCGAAGAAGAAGACCGGCACATCCCGTTCCAAGACCTCCAAGAAGAAGGTCTCGAAATCGTCGTCCAAGGGCGGATCACGCTCTCGCGCTTCGAGTTCGGGCAGCCCGAACGGCTCCGCGAAGCACCTGGTGATCGTCGAGTCGCCGGCGAAGGCGCGGACGATCAACAAGTATCTCGGCAAGGACTTCGCGGTGAAGGCGAGCGTCGGCCACGTGCGCGACCTGCCCGCCAAGGCGCCGAAGGGCGACAAGAGCCCCGTCCCGGGCGTCGATCTCGAACACGGCTTTGCGCCGACCTATCAGGTGCTGCCCGAGAAGAAGAAGGTCGTCACCGAGCTGAAGAAGGCGGCGAAGGGCGTTGAGGACATCTGGTTCGCGACCGATCTCGCCCGCGAGGGCGAGGCGATCGCCTGGCACCTTGCGCACGAGCTGGGCATCGAGCCGAAGAACGCGAAGCGCGTGGTCTTCAACGCGATCACGAAGGCGGAGATCACGCGTGCCTTCTCGAACCCGCACCCGATCGACGAGGCGAAGGTGAACGCGCAGCAGGCGCGCCGTGTGCTCGATCGCATCGTGGGGTATCGCGTCTCGCCGCTGCTGTGGAAGAAGGTGGCGCGGGGCCTCTCGGCCGGGCGCGTGCAGAGCGTCGCCGTGCGTCTGATTGTGGAGCGGGAGCGCGAGATTCGCGCGTTCGTCCCCGATGAATCATGGAAGGTGACCGCGCGATTCGCGCTCGATGAAGCCGAAGCATCGAAGCTCGTCGGCGTGTGGACCGGCTTCCTCGCCGAGCGCGACGAGAAGGGGAATCCGCCCACCGTCCAGCTGCAGAACAAGTGGCTCGCCGAGCGGTCGTGCGTGAAGGCCGAGCTCGTCGAGGTCGGCGGCGAGAAGTTCGATATCTCGAGCACAAGCGACGAGGTGGTGGACCTGACTGAGCGGGTGCGCACGGTCGTGGAAGCCGCGGGCATGACGGGCGTCGAAATCGCCAGCGAGGAGGACCCGGACGGCAAGGGGCCTGCGCGCTGGCGACGCACGATCACCGGGGGCGTCGACCCGTCGACGCGCTATCGCGTGACTTCGATCGAGACGAAGCGCACGAGCTCGCGTCCGCCGGGGCCGTTCATCACGAGCACCCTGCAGCAGGCGGCGTCGACGCGTCTGGGCTTCGGCGCCCAGCGCACGATGCGCACCGCGCAGCAGCTGTACGAAGGCGTGGAGATCAAGGGTGAGGGTTCGATCGGCCTGATCACTTACATGCGTACGGACTCGACGCACATCGCCGGCGAAGCGCTCGGCGCGGTGCGCGACTACATCGGTTCGAAGTTCGGCGAAAAGTACCTGCCCGAGAAGCCGAACTTCTTCGGCTCCACGAACAAGGCGGCCCAGGAGGCGCACGAGGCGATCCGCCCGACAAGCCTCGACTACCCGCCCGAGCGCGTGCGCGATGCGTTGCGCCCCGACCAGTTCAAGCTCTACCGCCTCATCTGGGAGCGATTCATCGCCTGCCAGATGACGCCGGCGCAGTGGGACTCGACCGCCGTGATGATCACCGGCGGCGTGAAGGCGGACATGCCCCTGACCTTCAAGGCGACCGGGCGCGTGCTCGCGTTCGACGGCTTCTACAAGGTCGCGGGGGTGCCGACGGCCAGCGATGAGCAGACGCTCCCGCGCCTCGCCGAGGAGGACCCGATGTGGCCCTTCTCGATCGAGCCCGATCAGAAGTTCAGCAGCCCGCCGGCGCGCTTCACCGAAGCTTCGCTCATCAAGATGCTCGAGAGCGAGGGTATCGGGCGCCCGTCGACGTACGCCTCGATCATCCAGGTCATCCAGGATCGGAAGTACGCGGAGACGATCGACCGGCGTTTCTTCGCGACCGACCTGGGCGAGGTCGTCACCGACAAGCTCGTCGAGGCCTTCCCCCGCATCATGGACGTGAGCTACACACGGATCATGGAGGGCGAGCTGGACAAGGTCGAGGAGGAGAGATC
>JBICHM010000100.1:0-7266 GCA_043101835.1 Phycisphaerales bacterium
GGCTCAAACTCACCCAATCGCCCGCTCGACGGCGCGGCGCACCGCGACCGGCAGCAGGCGGAGTTTGTACCTGTTCTGCGACATCGGATCGGCGCCCTCGACCGAGCGGGCGCACGCCGCGTCGATTGCTTCGCGGTCGCCCGCACGCACGCCCCGCAGCGCCTCGGCGACGCGCGGCAGCGGCCACGGCGTCGGCGCGACTGCGCCGGCGCACACGTTGGCCTCACCGATTCGATCGCCGTCCATCCGCACCGTCGCGACGGCGAAGACCAGCGGCCAGTCGAAGGACTGCTTCTCCTTCACCGCTTCGAATCCGCTCTTCGGAGCGACATCAAAGACGATCTCCGTAATTACTTCGCCCGCGCGCAGCGTGTGCTCGGTCAGCAGATCCGTGCGCGGCATGTGGAAGAGGTCCTGCGCGCTGACGCTCGCCCGGTCGCCCCCGACGAGGCGCACCTCGCCGCGCATCGCGACCAGCGGCACGGCGATGTTCGAGGGATGCACGATGTGGCACGGCCCGCCCCCGAAGATCGCGTGGTACTTGTTCTCGCCCTCGGACGCGTAGCAGGTGCTGCCGCCCTTCTTCAGGCAGTCAAACTGCTGGTTGCGGTAGTACCAGCATCGCGGACGCTGCAGGAGGTTGCCCGCGGCGGAGGCGACGTTGCGCACCTGGGGCGTCGCCGCAGACTCCGCGGCGTGCGCCATCGCCGGCGCGTGCTCGCGGATGAGGTCGCTCGACGCGATGTCGGCGAGCGTCGCCTCGGCGCCGATGCGGATGCGGTCGCGCGCCGGGTTGTCCCAGTCGATCCCGCGCCCGCGCGCACCGCCGGCGCCCTTGATGTTCACGAGCGCATCGGGGTCGAGCAGGCCTTCCTTCAGGTGATCGACCACATCCATCCCGCCGGCCTTGAGCACCGGCAGGCGGTACGAGCCGCCCCGCACCACTTGCGCCGCATCCTCGTATGAGCGCGCCCTGACGATCGCGAACGGTCCGCTTGCCATGTCACGCGCTCCTTTCGACGGCGTCGAGCACCAGGTCGGGCGTCAGCGGCAGGCTGCGCACCGGCGCGCCGACCGCGTTGAGGACGGCGCACGCCACGGCGCCCGCCGTCGGGATGATCGGCGGCTCGCCCAGCGAGCGCACCCCCGTCTGCCCCTTTGTCCACAGCACCGGCTCGATGTGCGGCATGTCCGCCGGGCCGAGGATCTTGTACATCTCGAGATTCGGGTTCACCATCGCGCCGGTGTGCCGGTCGAGGATCTTGTCTTCGAACAGCGCATAGGAGAGGCCCTGGATCACGCCGCCGATGATCTGGCTCTCCGCCGTCTTCCGCGCGATGACGCGCCCGCAGGCCTGGATCGCGACGACGCGGTCGACATGGATCACGCCCGTCTCGGTGTCGACGCGCAGGTCGACAAACTGCGCGCCGTGGCTGTGGCCATCCCGCACATACTCCTGGCCGGTGTCGCGCCCGTGCTCGCCGCGTCCGGTCACCGAGTCGCGCCCCATGCGCCGGCACGCCTGTTCGAAGGTCGTCACCGGCTCGCCGTGCCGGAGCACCTGGCCGGCGTAGAGATCGAGTTCGCTCGCATCAATGCCTTCGCGATCGGCGACCAGTTGCAGGAACTTCCGCTTGGCGTCCTCCGCGGCCCCCATCATGGCCGGCGCCGTGTTGTGCGCCGTCATCGAGCCGCCCGACGCCGGTCCGGGTGGCAGACTGCCCCGGCCGATCTCCACCTCCACCCACTCAAGCGGCACGCCGAGGTAATCCGCGGCGACAACGCCCATGATCGTGCGCTGTCCCGTGCCGATGTCCTGCGTCCCCGTGCGCGCCACGACCGATCCGTCGCGATTGATCACGACCTCGGCCTCCGCGCGCGCCGGGAAGCGAGGCCACGACGCCGTGCCGCAGCCGAACCCGCGCTTGACGGGCCCTTCGCTCGTCCCGTTGGGGCGCCGGTCGCGCCAGCCGATCAGCTGGGCGCCGAGTTCGAGCATCTCCTTGCGATGGTCGTCGGTCTCGTGCTGCAGGCGCAGGCCGATCGGGTCGAGCCCCGCCAGCGCCGCGATCTCGTCGAGCATCATCTCCTCGGCGAAGGCGCCCTGCGGGCTGCCGGGGGCGCGGAAGGGGCGGGGGGCGCCGCCGTTGAATCGCACGTTCTCGTGCGACCGCTGAATCTCGCCGAGGTTGTAGCGTCCGCTGGGCACATCGCTGCCGCCGCCGCTGCCGGCCACACCAACGCCGCCCCAGGTGTGCACCTGCCCACCCAGAATCCTGCCGTCCCGCGCCACGCCGATGCGGACATGGTTGCGGCTCGACGGCCGGTTGCCGGTGTCGAGGTGGTCCTCGTCACGGTCGGTGAAGAGGCTGACCGGGCGTCGATACTTCTTCGACACCTCCGCGGCGATCGCGCCCTCCTTGCCGGCGCCGTTGAGCTTCGAGCCGAAGCCGCCGCCGATGAACTCGCAGATGACCTCATAGTTTGAGCGGGGGAGCCCGAGCGGATCGGCAAGCCCGTCCGTCGCCGCCTGCGTGCCCTGCGTCGAGACATACACTGTCGCGCGGTCGCCCTCATGCACGACCACCGCGCCGTGCGTCTCGAGCGGCGAGTGCGTCGCGACCGGCGTCGTGTACACCGCCTCGAAGACGATGTCTGCGTCCTGAAGAATGGCGTCGGTCTTGCCGTCCGGCGCCGGCGCATCCTCCATCGCGTCCTCGATGCGCGTGTCCGGACGATCGCGATCCCACTGGGCATCGAGCGCCCGCATCCCGCGCCGGAGCGCGGTCTTCGACTCGGCGACCACGTAGCCGATGTTGTGCCCGTGGTACTGCCCGCGTTCGCCGTCCATCACGACCTCGACGACGCCCGGGACCGCGAGCGCCGCCTCGCGATCGACCGATCGCAGGCGCGCCTTGCCCCACGGGCAGCGCACGAATGCGACGAAAAGCGAGTTCTCGAGGTACCGGTCGCGGCTGTACACGCCGCGCCCCGTCACCTTCGCCACGCCATCGAAGCGCGAGGTCTGGTCATCGATCGAGTCGCCCATGTTCGCCGGGCGGTTGTCGGTCGCCATGCCCGTCGTGACGAGCCGCTTCAGGTCTGCCATCGCCGTGCCTCCTGCCTCAGGCGTCGCTGTCGCGGAGCGGGCTCTGGCCGGAGGCCTCGAGCACCGCGTTGAAGATGTTCGTGTAGGTCCCGCAGCGGCAGAGATTTCCGGAGAGTCCCTGCTTGATCTCGTCGAGGGTCGGCCTCGGGTTGGCGTCGAGCAGCGCCCGCGAAGCCATCACGAGCCCCGGCGTGCAGTAGCCGCACTGCAGCGCATCGTGCTTGATGAACGCCTCCTGCACCGGGTCGAGCTCGTCGCCGTCGGCGAGGCCCTCGATCGTCGTGATCTCGCTGCCCGCGGCGTCGACGGCCAGCATCATGCACGAGCAGACCAGTTTGCCGTCGACCAGCACCGAGCACGCCCCGCAGGCCCCGCGATCGCAGACTTCTTTCGTGCCGGTCAACTGGAACCGCCAGCGCAGTGTCTCCATGAGCGTCGTGGCGGGGTCGATGTCCGTCGAGACATCCTTCCCGTTGACGCGGAGCGTGATGCGCTCGGGCGCCGGGCCGAAGGTCTCGTGGCCGCCGGCGCGATCGTCCTGCGCCGCGTCGGCGCCCCGCGCCTGCAGTGCGCCGGCCGCGGCCGACACGCCAACGGTCTGAATGAAGGATCGTCGGGAGACCCCCGCCTCCCGCTCGTGATCCGCGACGCGTGTCCTGCGATCGTCAGCCATGGCGACGGCTCCTTGCTTCCGCTGGCGCCGACGCGAATCGCCGGCACTGGCGTGTACCGACGCCGCCGACGCACGGATTCACGACCCCGAAACTACCCGAGTGTGCGACCGACGCCAATCCCCGAATGCGGATGACTCACCAGTTGCGACTCGGTCGCAGCGGAGGTCAGGGGCGGACTTTCGCCCAGAGCTTCTCCATGCGCTGCGCCGACATCGGTTGCAGCGTGCCGAGGCGCTGCGCAAAGAGGGACACCCGGTACTCCTCGATGGCCCAACGAAACTCCTCGAGGTTCGGATCATCGACGCCCTCTGCTTCGTGGCGAGCCCGTCGCTCCGACATCGCCGCGTCGCACCGCTCGATGTTCGCGAGCATCGCCACATCGCGCGCCAGCGCGTCCTCGGCGCCGTGCCGGAGGCGCTGCAGGCGTTCCTCGCCGGCCGCGAGGTAGCGCGGGACCTGCTGCAGCCACTTCCACGCCGTCGTGCGCACGAAGCCCGGCGCGGTCAGGGCGCCGATCTGCCGCTCGAGATCCGCTCGCACAGCTTCCCACGAGGCCGGCGCCTGTTCGAGGGCCGTCGCGATCGCCTGGCGCCGGAGAAGGATGTTGTCCACCAGGGCGCAGACTTCATCTGCCGTCGGCCCGAGCACGCGCCAGCCCTCGTCGAGGCGCGATTCGAACTCCTCGCGCGACCGCGGCAGCGGCCGATCGGCGACATACACGCGCTCGACAAGGCGCGCCAGCAGATCCTCACGCAGATCTCGCGCACTGCCGATCGGCGCGTAATGGAGCGCCATGCGCTCGAATCCTGGCAGCCGTTCCCCGTGCCATTTGAGTTCCGCGCGCAGCGCGATCATGTACAGACGGCGCACGCCCCGCGCCGTCTCGCGCTCCGCTCGCTCGCGTGAGGGCAGCAGACGCAGGTGCGCCATCGCGCCATCCTCGACGATCGCCGGATACGCGGCCACAACGGCGTCGCCCGAGCGCACCTCGACCGACGCGGGCAGCTCGCCGAAATCCCACTCGCGCACATCATCTCGGTTCCACGCAGAGCCCGGTAGAGCCGCGAGGTGCTGCTCCAGGCGGTCGCGCAGGTCGTGCTTCAGGCGTCGGACGTCCCGCCCCGCCGCGAGCACCTTGCCGCTCTCGTCGAGCACGCGCAGCTTCACGCGCAGGTGGTCGGGCAGCGCTTCGGTCGCCCACACATCGCGGGGAATCGTCGTGCCCGCGAGCGATTCCAGCCGACGCGCGATGGCCTCGTCGAGCGGTGCGCCTGATTTCTCGAGCCCGTCCAGGCACCGCTTCGCGAAGTTCGGCGCCGGCACGAAGCTCGTCCGCACCCGCTTGGGCAGGGCGCGGATCCGCTCGATGATCCGCTCGCGGATCAGGCCCGGCACCATCCAGTCGAGATCCTGCTGATCGAGCGACTGCAGGCTCGAGAGCGGCGCCGTGACCGTCACGCCGTCCTCTTCCTGCCCCGGCTGGAGCCGGTATTCCAGAGGAGCGCGCGTCCCGCCGAGTTCCGCCTCGTCCGGGTGTGATTCCGGCGTGACCTCCGGCGCCTCCTGTACGAGGTCGGCGCGATCCATGTAGAGCAGCGTGGGGTTGGCCTTCTCGGTGTGGCGGCGCCACTCCTCGAACTGCTTCGCTGTGTAGACCCCGCGCGGGACGCGCGCGTCGTAGAAATCGAACCGCTGGCGCGGATCAACAAGCAGCGCCTGGGTGCGCGCTTTGGCTTCCAGCCGGCGCACCTCCTCTTCGAGGGCCTTGTTGTGCTCGAGGAACGGCGCCGCGAAGTCGTACTCGCCGTCCACCAGCGCGTGCTGGATGAAGAGATTCCGGCCCACCTCCGGGTTGATCTTGCCGTAGTGCACCACGCGCCGCTCGATCAGCGGCAGTCCCCAGAGCGCGACATTCTCGTAGGCCATCACGCGTCCGCGGCTCCGGCTCCAGTGCGGATCGACATACGACCGGCGCACCAGCGACCCCGCCGCCTTCTCGATCCACAGCGGCTGCACGCTCGCCGCGGTCCGCGCGTACAGGCGCGTCGTCTGCACGATCTCCGCCGCCATCACCCACGCCGGCCCCTGGCTGAAGAGTCCCGACCCCGGGAAGAGGTGGAAGGTCATCCCGCGTGGCCCGTCGTAGGCGTGCCCCTCCTCGCGTTTGCGCCCGACGAACGCGACCAGTCCGGCAAGCAGCGCCCTGTGCAACGCCGCGGAGTCCACGGCCCCGTCCGGCGCGTGGGACGCACGCGCATGATCGCCTGCGCTCCAGCCGAGGTCGCCGACGATCTCCGAGAGCTGCCGCTGCGTCTCGATCCACTCGCGCATGCGCGGATAGCTCAGCCACGCCGCGGCGCACCATTTCCGGAGCCCGCTGCGGGAGTGCTTTGTGCGCGCCTTGTGGAACGCGCGCCACACGTTCAGCAGCGACAGGAAGTCGCTTTCGTCGCTCGCGAAGCGTCGGTGGGCGAGGTCTGCCTCGTCGCGATGCTCCACCGGCCGCTCGCGCGGGTCCTGAATCGACAGCCCGGCGAAGATGATCAACGCCTCGCGGAGCACGCCGGCGTCGCGCGCGGACTGCAGCATGCGCCCGATCCGAGGGTCAACCGGCAGGCGGGCCAGTTCGCGCCCGATCTCGGTGACCTTGCCCTTCTCGTCGAGCGCCTGCAGCTCGCGCAGGGTCTCGAGTCCGTCGCGAACAAGGCGCCGGTCGGGTGGATCGATGAACGGGAACCGCTCGATGTCGCCGAGGCCCAGCGCCTTCATCTGCAGGATCGCACCGGCGAGGTTCGTCCGCAGGATTTCCGGGTCGGTGAACGCCGGGCGGCTCTCGAAGTCGTCCTGTGCGTAGAGACGGAGGCACATACCCGGCCCGATGCGCCCGCAGCGGCCCTTGCGCTGGTCGGCCGAGGCCTGCGAGATCTTCTCGATCGGCAGACGCTGCACGCGCGATCGCGCGCTGTACCGGCTGATCCGGGCGAGTCCCGCGTCGACGACGAAGCGGATCCCGGGAACCGTCAGCGAAGTTTCCGCGATGTTCGTCGAGAGCACGACGCGCCGGCGCTTCGACGGCGCGAACACACGCCCCTGCTCATCGGCGCCGAGGCGCGCGTAGAGCGGCAGAATATCGAGCGGCTCGGCGCCCTTCCGGTCGCGCAGCGCATCGGCCAGATCACGAATCTCCCGCTCCCCGGAGAGAAACACGAGCACATCGCCCGACCCCGTCGCGCACGCCTCGTCAATCGCCCCGACGACCGCGGCCTCGAGATCCTCGCCCTCGAGATGCTCGTCCGTTGCTTCGCCCGATTCATCTTCGAATGGCCGGTAGCGCACCTCGACCGGGAAGGTCCGCCCCGACACTTCGATGATCGGCGCATCACCGAAGTGTGCGCTGAATCGCTCCGGATCGATCGTCGCGCTGGTGACGACCACCTTCAGGTCGGGACGCTTCGGCAGCAGGTTGCGGAGGTAGCCGAGCAG
>JBICHM010000101.1:0-9281 GCA_043101835.1 Phycisphaerales bacterium
CGCCGACGGGCGGATGTGAGGGCGAATCCCTGGTGTTGTAACCCGATCGGGGCCTATCCTTTGCGGCACGCCGGGTTGGGGGATCGGGCGCCGCGGGGCGCCTTTGGGAGGAGTCGCCTTCGGCCATGCCTGCCTTGCTCGAGACTGTCGCTGAGGGATCGCCCGCCGCCGCGCTGGTGGCGGGGGGGCTTGCGCGCGTCGAGCGGGTGTTCGATCGGCAGTTGTCCAGCGACCTGGCGTTCGTCAACGAGCTGTGCGGGCATGTGGAGCGGTACCGGGGCAAGATGCTGCGGCCGACGCTGCTCTTGCTCTCGGGGCTGGCGACGGGGGACGGGGAGCTCTCCGATGCGCAGGTGACCGCGGCGGCGGTCATCGAGATGGTGCACATGGCGACGCTCGTGCACGACGATGTGCTCGACGAGGCGGAGGTGCGCCGGCGCGGGGAGACGGTGAACCGGCTGCACGGGAACGAGACGGCGATCATCCTGGGCGACTACCTGATCTCGAGCGCGTTCCACCTGTGCTCGGGGCTCGATGACCTGCGGGTGGCGCTGCGCATCGGCGCGGTGACGCGCGAGGTGTGCGAGGGCGAGCTGCTGCAGCTACGCAATCGCGGGAACCTCGAGCTCTCGGAGGCGGCGTACTTCGCGATCATCGAGCGGAAGACGGCGTCGCTGATCGGGGTGGCGTGCGAGCTGGGGGCGGCGCTGGCCGGCGCGCCGGCGGACATCGTGCGCCGGCTGCACACCTACGGGGTGAAGATCGGCTGCGCGTACCAGATCCAGGACGACCTGCTCGACCTGCTCGGCGACGAGGGGGTGGTGGGCAAGTCGGTGGGGCGCGACCTCGACAAGGGGAAGGCGACGCTGCCGCTGCTTCGACTTCTCGCGGCGACGGGCGACGACGGGCTGCGTGAGCGGCTGGCGTCGGGCGACCGGGCGGCGTTCGCGGCGGCGCGGGACCTGGCGCGGGAGACGGGGGCGGCCGAGGAGGCGTCCGGGGTGGCGGTGCGGCTGGTCGAGGAGGCCAAGGCGGTGCTGGAGCCGCTGGCGGCGTCGCCGGCGCTGGACCTCCTGGTCCGCCTGGCGGACGCGTCGGTCAGCCGGCGGTTCTGACGGGGTTCGCGGGGGGCGTGGGCGTTGCCGCGGGGTCGGTGTTCGGCTACCCTGATGGGCTCCCCGTTGCCCGGGGCTGGTAGTCCCCGGGCCGCACCTGTCCACGACGGAGGACCTGACCGATGAGCCGTTTTTCCCGTTTCGGGGCCCAGAAGCCCAAGATCGTCCAGACCAGCGCCAAGGGCGTCGCCTACGTCGACTGGAAGGACGTTGAGAACCTGCGCCGGATGATGAGCCCGAACGGGAAGATCTACGGTCGCAAGCGTCTGGGCACGAGCGCCCGCGAGCAGCGGATGGTGGCGCAGGCGATCAAGCGGGCCCGGTACATGGGTCTGCTGCCGTACACCTCGGCCACGCTCTGATCTCGATCTGACGAAGTATTTCGAAGCCGCTGGCGAGGTTCGTCAGCGGCTTTTCTCTGCGCGCTCCGCGAGCAGTTCATCGAGCGTGAGCCGGGCGTGTCGGAGGTGGGGGATGACGATGGAGCCTCCGACGACGAGGGCGACGTTCAGCGCATCTTCGATCTGCGATTCGGTGAGGTCGAGCGCGACGCATTGCTCGAGGTGGTAGTCGATGCAGTCGTTGCATCGGAGGACGGCGCTGGCGACGAGGCCGAGGAGTTCCTTGGTGGTCGCGGGAAGCCCGCCCTTGTCGGTTGCGTCGCGGTAGGCGGCGCTGTCGAGGGCGAAGAATCGCTTGACGCCGAGGTGTTCGGTGTCGAGGACGCGCGCCTGTCCTTCGGCGCGATCGGCGCGGAACTGGTGGATGGATCGGTGGGGCATGGGGTTGGCTCCGGGCGCGCGATTGCGGCGTCGCCCGATGGTAGTGGGGCGCGCGTCTGGGCGGTCGGAGTCGCCGGCGTGGATTCAGACGGGGCTGGGGCGTTCGCGCGACTCGGAAACGGCCTTGGCGGGGGGCGCTGCAGCTGCGCGTCTGCGCGGGGCGAGGGCGTCCTGCTCGATCTTCGCCCGCCGGGCCATCTTCACCGCGGTGACGCCGATGTAGGCGGCGAAGACGAGGGCGACGGTGTAGGCAACGCGCGCGCGCCCGGTGCTGACCCAGACGCCGAGGGCGGCGAAGATGGAGGCGATGCCGTAGAGGATGAAGACGGCGCCGACGACGCCGACGGCGCGCCGGAGCATGTGGTGGAGGTGCTGATCGTCGGCGGCGCTGATGGAGACGCCGGCCATCTTGCGGCGGACGATCGCGAGCGTGGTGTCGATGATGGGAAGGGAGTAGACGAGAAGGCCGGCGATGACGAGGGGCGTCTTCCCGGTGTCGCCGAGCGTCAGGATGATGACGATGGTGACGAAGCCGAGCAGGTGGCTTCCGGCGTCGCCGAGGAAGATGGTCGCGGGCTTGAAGTTGTGGGGCAGGAACCCGAGGCAGGCGCCCAGGAGCGCGAGGCAGAGGACGATTCGGGAGGAGTCGAGGACGCCGTCGTCGGCGAGCGCCAGGCCGATGGCGATGAGGAGGAGCCCGACGGCGCTGATGGCGGTGACGCCGGAGAGCAGGCCGTCGAGACCGTCGATGAGGTTCGCGGCGTTGCAGGCGCCGAGGATGAAGATGGCGATGATGGCGGTGCCGGTCCAGTAGATGAGATCGATGGTGATCTCGGAGCCTCCCATGACGGGGACGCCGACGGGCACGGGGACGAGGAAGAGCAGGTCGCTGTTGCCGACGAGTGCGCCGATGGGTCGCATGACGCCGGCGGCGACTTTGACGCCGACATCCTCCATGGCGAGGGCGGCGGCGGCGATGAGCTGCCCGGCGATCTTGTATCGGGGGCTGACGCCGACGACGTCGTCGATGAGGCCGATGACCATGATGATGGTCATGCCCAGGACGAATGAGAACGGGACGATGCGCTGATCGCGCACGGTCTCGTGGGTGTCGAGCAGCGGTGTGTCGGCGCCGAGGTAGCTGAAGAGGATGCCGAGGAGGAGGCCGAGGTAGACGGCGGCGCCGCCGAGATACGCGACGGGGATCTTGTGGGCCTTGCGCCGGTTGTCGGGGCGATCAATGACGCCGTTGGCGATGGCGAGTCGCCGCATGACGGGCGTTGCGACGAGGGTGATGAGGAAGGCGACGACGAAGACGCCGATGTAGCCGTGGAAGACGTCGAGCATGCGGTCGACGATGGGCGCTGGGTCGACGGGGACCTGGGCGACGGCGTCGTCGGCGGGGAGGGTCTCGACGGGGAGCCCCTGGTCGAGGAGCGAGCCCTGCCCGGTCGGCGTGGACGCCTGGTCCGCGAGCTGGTTCGCGAACTCGTCACCGGTCTGTTGCATGGGGCTCATCTGCTCGTTCCGGGCTCGTCGTCGCGGATCAGTTGTCGCGCTTGGAATGGCCGTTCATGGGCGCGATTTCCTCGGGTTTCCGGTCTTTCTTCTTGCGCCTGGCGTCGGCGTCGCGACCCTTGGCGCGGGCGGCGTACTCGTGGGTCGCCCGGAAGTTCCTTCGGAAGTAGCCGCCGGCGGAGGCGCGGACGGCGTTGACGACAACGCCGACGAACTCGGCGCGGGTCTCCTCGATCTGGTTGCGGATGCGCGCGACGAGGCCTCGCTTCTCAGCGAAGGCGCGGACGACGAGGATCGCGGCGTCGCAGCGTCCGGCGAGTGTCATCGCGTCGCTTGAGACGATGGCGGGCGGCGCATCGATGAGGACGAGGTCGTACTCGGCGCGGGCTTCGGCGAGGATCTGGTCCATCGCGGCGGTCATGAGGCGCTCGGTGACGCGGTGCTCGGTGCTGCCGGCGGGGACGATGAAGAGGTTCTGGGTCTTCGACTCGACGGTGGCGTCTGCGAGGGTGCAGTTGCGGCTGAGCACATCGGCGAGGCCCGGGTGGTCGGAGATCTCGAAGGCCTTGTGGAGACCGGGGCGCCGGAGGTTGGCGTCGATGGCCAGGACGCGCATCTCGCCGACGGCGCAGGAAGTCGCGAGGTTGGCGAGGAACGCGGTGGCGCCGGAGCCGGGCATGCCGGCGAGGACGACGACGGTCTTGTGGCCGCGCTGCTGGAGTTGCTTGACCATGCCGACGCGCACGTGGCGGATGGACTCGGCGATGACGCCGTCGGGTCGGGTGGCGATGGCCTTTTCGATCGATTCGGGTCGCGAGGGATCTTCGCTGAGGTCGGGGATGACGCCGAGCATGCGTGTGCGGGGGATGATGGCCACATCGGCGGGCCCACGGACGCGCTGTTCGGCGATCTCCTTGGCGAGGATGCCGCCGCCGACGAGGCCGACGACGATGACGGTGACGGCGGGGATGACGATGTACCAGAGCGGGAAGAATGGCTCGGCGGGCGGCGTGGCGCGGTAGGAGATCTGGAAGCGTTGCGCGGCGTCGCGGACCGAGATGCCTCGGTACTCGGCGAGGCGTGCGGCGGTGTCGCTCTCGGTTTCGGCGAGGCGCTCGGCGTCCTTGGCGAGGATTTCTCGCTCTGCGAGGACGGCCTTGATGTCGGTGAGCCTGCGCTGGGCTTCTTCGATGGTGTTGAGGGTGTCGGCCTCGGCCTGCTGGTACTGGCGGATGAGGCTGTTGGTCTGATCGATGAGGATCTGGAACTGCTCTTCGCTGGCGCGTTCGCGTTCGACGCGCATCTGCGCCCGGTAGCCATCGAGGGTCTTCTCGGTGCGCTTCGCGAGCGAATGGTTGGGGCCGTACTCGCTCGTCAACTGACGGAGCTGCGCTTCGAGATCGGCGATGATGCTCTGGAGACTCCGGACGACGGGATCTTCACGGACGGCCATGCGGACTTCGTCGGGGAACTGCGCGCCGCCGGGCGCCTGGAGAAGTTCGAGGTAGCTGTCGCGTCGAGCGCGCGCGGTCTCGAGCTCAAGGCGGAGTTCCTGCAGCTGCGGAAGGAGCTGCTGGATGGTGGTGTACTCGCGCGTCGAGGTTTCGTCGGTGCTGGTGAGGTTGTTGTCGAGGAGCATGCGCTCCATGCGCGCCTCGAGCAGGCGGCGTTCTTCGCGAATCGCGTTCAGGCGGTTGGTGAGCGACTCTTCGATGTCGAGCGCGTCGATTCGCGTGGAGTTGGCCGTGCGCCGCTGGTATTCGTTCACGACGGCGTTGACAATGTTGGCGGCGTCGCTGGGGTCGGTCGCGGTCGCGCTGAGGAGGATGACGTTGGTGTCGGGGACCGCGCGCGCGGTGAGGATGTCTTCGAGTTCGATCGCCGCCTTGACGCTGTTGAAGCGGCCAGTGGAGCGCTCGACGAACTGCTGGGCCCAGTCGCTTTCCTGGCGAATGAGCGGGTCGTTGACTGCCTCGCGGAGGAGCTGGTCGCTGACCATGATGAGTCGCTGGGTGTTGACGAAGCGCTCGATCTCCTCACCGCCGCCGAGACCCACGGTGCTCGCCTGTTGGGCGAGGTCTTCGAGCACGCCGAAGTACTCAAATGCGGCTTCGCCCTTGAAGAGGGGGTAGGTGCGGCGCAGCACGATGTGGGTGCCGACGCCGAGGCCGACGCCGACGACCGCCGCGAACATCAGGAGCAGAAGGTGCTGCCGGATGAGCTTGACGGGGTCGATGGCGACGTTGAATCGCGACTGACCTCCCGAGGTCGGCGCAGGGGGGCCGCCGGGGCGCTGCGCCGGTGGTGCGGTGGTAGGCGTTGGGCTGGGCATCGTCTTCGGTCCTTACACCGGGCGAGCGTCGGCGTCCTGCCTTCGCGGCCCTGAGCCCGATAAGGTCACGGGCGTCCGGTCGCTGCTCGCGTGGCGCGGGCGGCGACCCCTGTGCACACGGGTCATCCTTCGGCCTGATTCAGCCGCTGGATCAGCGAATCCAACTCCGCCTGGTACTCGGGGGCGAGCTCGGGGGCGAGCTCGAGGTAGTCGCGCGCCCGCTCGAGATAGCGCCTGCAGGTCGGGAACTCTTCATTGAGCAGATAGATCTCGGCGAGGTGGATGTTTGCGGGCACGGCGACTGCTGGCGACCGTGCCTGATCGACGGCCTGCTGGAGCAGCGACTGGGCCTGCGCGAGGCGGCCGGTCCGCAGGTAGATCCACCCGAGGGTGTCAAGCACATTCGGGTCGTTCGGGTTCAGTTCGGCGGCCGTCTGGGCGGGCGCAAGGGCGCCGTCGAGGTCGCCGAGGTGCTTGGCGAGGACGAAGGCGAGGTTGTTGTTGAACTCGCTGTCGTTGGGGAGCAGTTCGCGTCCGCTGCGAAGGGTGGCTGCGGCGGCTTCAAAGTCGCCGGCCTGGTATTCGAGACGCGAGCGGAGGCGGTAGAGATCGACCAGCGTCGTGGCGTCGTCGGTCTGCGACTCGATCTGGTTGAGGCGCGCGATGAGCGACTGGCGCTGGCCGACGTCGGTCGACTCGAGGTATGCGAGTTGGACGCCGAAGATCTGCGCGAGGCCGTCCGGGGGCGTCAGCCCGGCGATGAACTGCGCCGCCTCGAGAGGTGTGGCGAAGATGCGGCGGACCTCGTTGAACCAGAGGCGGATGTCGTTGGGGGTGGTCAGCGGCTCGAGGGCGGCGCGCGCGTCGGCGAGCGCTTCGGGCTGGCGCCCGGTGGCGGCCTTGGCGCGGGCGCCGATCAGCAGGAACTGCGGGCTGGCGCGGACCTCGTCGTCGAGCGTCGCGAGCAGCGTGAGCGCCTCCTGCGCGGCCGGCGGTTCGAGCGACATCACCACGGCGAGGAGCCGGATGGCGGTCGCCTGATCGGCGTTGCGGTCGAGCGCTTCGCGGAGCAGGTTCGCGGCGTTCGTGCGGTAGCGGTTGGCGTTCCGCGCATTGGCCGGGCTTTCCGCGGCGCGCATATAGGTGTCGGCGGCGGCGCGGAGCCACTCGGGCGACCGGGCGGACACCTGCACGCCCTGCTCGGCGATGGTGATCGCCTGGTCCCACGAGCCGTTCTGGAGCAGGTAGCCGATGAGCGAGGCGCGGAGTTCGTCGTTGCGCGGGTGGGCGTCAACGGCGAGTCGCAGTTCGGCGGCGGCGCCGGCGACCTGCCCGCGACGCGCGAGGACCGTGGCGCGGAGCTGGCGGGCGACGATGTTGTTGGGCTGGAGGCGGAGGGCCTGCTCGAGGTCGTCCATCACCTCGTTGGCGCGGTCGGGGTCGTCGAGGTTCGCGCTTGCGCGTCGGATGAAGGGCAGGGGGTTGTTGGGCGCGGCGCTGACGGCTTCGTTGAGCAGTTCCTGGCCTCGGCGGTCGTCGTCCTTGCCGAAGGCGATCTCGGCGCGGAGGAGGATCGTTTCGGCATCGGCGCTCGAATCGCCGCCAAGCTGGGCGATCGTCTGCTCGGCTTCGTCCCAGCGCTCGAGGCGGACGAGCGTCTCGGCGAGGCGCTTGCGCACCGAGTCGACATCTTCGCCGCCGGCGGCCACGACGGCGCGATAGGGCTCGATGGCCTCTTCCTGTCGTCCGAGGTTGAAGAGGAGATCACCGAGGGCGCGATCGACCTCGAGTTCCTCGGCGGACTGATTGGGTCGCGCGGCGCGGAGCGCGGCGACCGCCTCGTCGGGCCGGCCGGCGCTGGTGAGGTACTCGCTGAGGCTGAGGTAGGCCACGACGCTGTCACGCTGGTCGGTGGTCGCTTCGATGAACGCCATGAGCCGCTGACGGCCGGCGTCGATCTGGCCCTGGGCGCGGAGGAGCATGGCCTCGCGCATCGCGAGGGCGAGGCTGTCGCCGTAGCCGTCACGCGTGGAGGCGATGAGTTCTGCGGCCTCGTCGTACCGGCCGACAGTGGTGAGGGTCCGGATCAGGGCGATTCGGTTGTCGACGGCGTCGGGATCGGCGGTGAGGATGCGTCGGCGCTCGCGGATGACGAACTCGGCGTCGCCGGCGACCTCTTCGAGTTCGAGGCGGAGCGTCCAGGCGCGAGCGGATCCGGGGTTGAGTTCGGCGCTGCGCCGGGCGACGGCGAGCGCCTCGCTCGTGCGCTGGAGTTCGAGGAGCGCAGCGACGAGCGACTGCGCGGAGCGGACGTTGTCTGGGCGGGCGTCGAAGGCGCGGCGGAGCGAGGCAACGGCGTCGGTCGCCTGGCCGAGGCGGAGTTGCGACTGGCCGAGCATCTGCCACGCGCGGCTGGAGTAGGGAAGCGTCTCGAGGACGCGCTCGAGGGACTCAACGGCGGCGGCGTCGTTGCCGCGCCCCTGCTGGAGCAGGGCCTGGAAGAGCAGACCGTTGACCTCGTCGGCGTTGGTGGCGGCGGCGCGCTGCGCAATGCGCGCGGCCTCGTCGAGCTGGCCGCTGTCGACGGCGTCGGCCATCTGTACTTCGAGGACGAGTCGGTCGTCGGGATCGATCTCGATGGCGCGGGCCATCGCGGCCTCGGCCTCTTCGGTGCGTCCGGCTTCGAGGTAGAGCGTCCGCTTGCGGAGGAGCTTCTCGAGTTCGGGCGCGTCGGACTCATCGATGAGCGCCTCGGCGTACGCGACCGGGTCGTCGGCGTTGAGCCGGCGCTGGAGGGTCGCGATGGCGCCGCTGTTGGGGAAGCGCGTCGCGGCGTCGTCGGCGAGTGCGCGGGCGCCGTCGAGGTCGCGCATGCGGAGCATGCTCTCGATCTGCGCGATGACGGGGCGGACGTCCTCGGGGTTGTCGGCCGCGACCTGGGCGAGCCTGTTGGCGGCTTCGCTCCGCGTGATCGCGCCGTCCTCGAGGCGCTCGTTGATGTCCATGATCGCGGCGATGACGGGATCGTTGTTCGGGCGGATGCCGGCGGCAGCCTCGGCGGCGGCGAGCGCCTGGCGGAACGTGAGGTTTTCAGGCTCAAGCTCGACGGCCATCCGCAGGCGGTCGATGGCGCGATCGGGCTCGAGTAGGCGGCGGTCGATCTCGGCCGCAAGGAGGAGGGCCTGGGTGTTGTCGGGCTCGAGTTCGAGGAGCGCTTCGACCTGCTGGCGGGCGGCGCCGAGCTGGTTGTCGCCGAGCAGGGCGCGGGCGGAGAGTCGGAGGACCTCGGCGTCCTGCGCGGCTTCCGACGAGCGGCGGTACTGCTCGAGCGCGGCGAGCGCGGCCTGGAATCGCTGCTCGGAGAGGGCGATCCGGGCGTCGAGCATGAGGACGATCGCGGCGCTTTCGCCGCCGGCGACGAGGTCGACGAGGCGGGCGCGGTGGGCGCGGATCTGCTCCATCAGCGCGGTTCTGGCGGCGGTGGTGTCCGCATCCTCCCAGAGGCCCATCGCGCTTTCGGCCTGCGAGGCGACG
>JBICHM010000102.1:0-10722 GCA_043101835.1 Phycisphaerales bacterium
CAGAGTTCGGTGAGGAACGCCATGGTCGGTCTCCGTGGCGGGAGCGATCCCGCGACGCCGCTCGGCGTCCGGGAGCGCCCCGGACGAACCGAAGGCGGCGTTGTTCGGATGGCGTTATACCAGCGCGTGCGCAGGCGCGCCGGCCTTCGTGTGACGCGGGCGGGTATCTTCCCGCCCATGACGACTGGCGAGCGGCATGTGTTGATCGTGGGCGGGGGCGTGATCGGGCTGTGCGCCGCCGAGGCGCTCTCGCGTCGCGGCGCGCGGGTGACGGTGCTGGAGGCGGCGTCAATCGGCGCGGGGGCGTCGAGCGGGAACGCCGGGCTGCTGTCGCTGGGGCACCTGCCGATTCCGCAACCGGGGGTCGTCGGCAAGGCGCTGAAGTGGATGTGGCGGGGCGACAGCCCGCTGTACATCCAGCCGCGTCTGGACGCGGCGCTTATCGGCTGGCTGTGGCGGTTCCGCGGCGCGTGCAACGCGCGGACGCTCGAGGCGAGCATGCGGACGCTCGGCGCGCTGAGCACTATGACCGTCGGGATGTTCGAGGCGCTGCGCGATCGGTGTGCGCAGGCGGGCGTTCCCGGGTTCTATTTCGATCGGCTCGGGTACTACGAGGTGTACCGCACCGAGGCGGGGCTGGCGCACGGGCGCGAGCACGCGGCGATCGCGGCGCGACATGGCTTCGGGCACGAGGTTTTCGACGGTGCGCAGATGCGGGAGCGCGAGCCGGCGCTGGCCGCGGGCGCGGTGGGCGCGGTGTGGTACCCGGACAGTTCGCAGTGCAACCCGATGTCGTTTCTGCGCGCGGTGGCGGCGCTGGCCCGGGCGCAGGGGGCGGAGATCCTCGAGGGCGCGCCGGTGGCGTCGGTGGATGTCGAGGGCGGGCGCGCGGTCGGCGTGACCTTGGGCGACGGGCGCGAGATCCGCGCGGATGTGACGGTGATGGCGGCGGGGCCGTGGAGCGTCGAGCTGCTGCGCCCGCTGGGGGTGAAGATCCCGATGCAGCCGGCGAAGGGGTACCACCTCGACGTGCCGACGACGGATCCGGCGCTGCGCGCGGCGCTGGTGCTGGGCGAGGCGAACATGGCGGTGACGCCGATGGACGGCTTCGTGCGCCTCGCGGGGACGCTGGAGTTCAGCGGGCTGAACAGCGAGCTGCGGCGCAACCGCCTGGAGATGCTGCTGGTGGGCGCGCGGAAGTACCTGCGCGGGTACGGCGGCGCGGTCGAACGGCGCAGCGAGTGGGTCGGGATGCGCCCGTGCTCGCCGGACGGGCTGCCGATCCTCGGGTGGACCGATCGGGCGCAGGGGCTGCTGATCGCAACCGGGCACGGGATGCTGGGGATGACGCAGGGGCCGGCGACTGGCGCGCTGGTGGCGGAGATGGCGCTCGACGGGGCGGCGGCGTCGATGGATGTGACGCCGATGGGGCTGGAGCGATTCTGAGCGCGCGGTAGCATCCTGTCATGCAGAGCAAAGCCGCCACCGTCGAGGCGTACCTGGACTCGCTGCCGCCGGATCGCCGGGAGGTGATCGAGCGGGTGCGCGCGGTCATCAACGACAATCTTCCTGCCGGGTACGCGGAGGGGATGCAGTACGGGATGATCGGGTGGTTCGTGCCGCACGGCGTGTATCCGAAGGGATACCACTGCGACCCGAAGCAACCGCTGCCCTTCGTGAGCCTGGCGTCGCAGAAGAACCACATGGCGGTGTACCTGTGCACCGTGTACATGACGCCCGAAGAGCAGGCGTGGTTCGAGCGTGCATGGAAGGCGGCCGGGAAGCGTCTCGACATGGGCAAGTCGTGCGTGCGGTTCAAGTCGCTCGACGGCGTGGCGCTCGAGGTGCTCGGCGAGGCGGTGGCGCGCTGGCCGGCGCCGAAGTTCGTGGCGGCGTACGAGGGCGCCCTTGCGGCGCCGCGCCCGGTGCGCAAGAAGGTGACGAAGAAGGCGGGGTCGAAGAAGAAGGTCGCGAAGAAGACCGCAAAGAAGACCGCCAAGAAGAAGACGACCAAGAAGTCGTCGAAGAAGACAACGAAGAAGCGGTCGCGCTGATCGATCGCCCGGGCGCTTGACTGCGGCGCGGCATTGGCTACGCTCTCGCCGTTGCATCAAGAGTCCCGGGATGCCTCACACGGTCCCGGGCGGCAACCGAGCTGGTGAACCCAGCCACGGTGCCGAGGCCAGCCCCGGCGTGGGGAGCGATGCGGACGGCACTGCGATGGCAGGAGTCGTCAAAGGAGCGGCGAGGTTCGCCGCGTTCCACGCCAGCACTGGATGCTCTCGATGCTGTGAAAGGGGTTTCACAGCATGGGACGCGATCGTTCTGTCGTGGCACTGGCGGAGACGCTGTGCCCGGGTGTCGGACGGGGTCGTGCGGACGGCGAGGCGCTCGTGGCGCCGCTGACGCAATCGACGACCTTCCGGCGAGATTCGGTGGGCAGCGAGGCGCTGCACCAGTATTCGCGCGTGTCGAACCCGACGGTGGCGACGCTGGAGCGGGCGCTGGGTGATCTCGAGCGCGCGCTGCCGGCGGCGTGTTTCTCCACGGGGCTCGCGGCGGAGACGGCGCTCTTCCTCGCGACGCTGCGCGCAGGCGACCATGTCGTCTGCGGGCGGAGCGTGTACGGCGGGACGACGCGCCTGCTCGAGCGCCTGCTGCCGGGGCTGGGAATCGAGGCGAGCTTCGCCGATGCGACGGACGCGGCGCAGGTGCGCGGTGCGCTGCGCGACACCACGCGCCTGGTGTTTCTCGAGACGCCTTCGAACCCGACGCTGGAACTGACGGACATCCGGGCGTGCGCCGGCGCGGCCCGGGAGGTCGGGGCGCTGGTGGCGGTGGACAACACGTTCCTGACGGCGGCGTTGCAGCAGCCGCTGGACCTGGGTGCGGATGTGAGCGTGTACTCGACGACGAAGTTCGTCGAGGGGCACTCGGTCGCGCTGGGCGGGGCGCTGGTGACGCGGGACGCAGCGCTGCTGGAGCGGATCCGGTTCGTGCGCAAGTGCACGGGGTCGATCCAGACGCCGTTCCATGCGTGGCTGACGATCAACGGGCTGAAGACGCTCGCGCTGCGGATCGGACGCCAGTCGGCGTCGGCGGCGGCGATCGCGCACTGGCTCGCCGACCGGCCCGAGGTTGCGCGGGTGCATCATCCGTCGCTGGCGACGGGCGCGCAAGGCGAGATTGCGCGGGCGCAGCACCTGGCGGGGCACGGGGGCGTGGTGTCGTTCGAGGTGCGGGGCGGGATCGCGGCGGCGCGGGCGCTGACGGAGCGCGTCGAGCTGTGCGCGCTGGTCGAGCATGTCGGGTCGGTGGACACGCTGCTGACGCACCCTGCGACGATGACGCACGCGGATGTGGCGCCGTATGCGCGCCGCGCGGCGGGAATCGGCGACGGGTTGCTGCGATTGAGCGTGGGGCTGGAGCCGGTCGAGTCGATTCTCACAGATCTCGATCACGGGCTGGCGGCGGCCGGCGCGTGCGCAGCGCGAGAGGAGGTGGCGGCATGCGACGCAAGCCTCTGATCGTGCTGAAGTTCGGCGGGTCGGTGCTCGGAAACGCGGACGCGCTGACAGGCGTCGTGCACGAGATCTACCGCTGGCGGCGCGAGGGATGGCGCGTGCTCGCCGTCGTGTCGGCGCTGGCTGGGCGGACGGATGCGCTGGGTACGGTGTGCCACTCGATCGCGCCTCGGCTCGACGGGTGCGCCGAGGCCGGCGTGCGGGCGCTGGGTGAGCTGGAGTGCGCGGCGTTGCTCAGCGCGCACCTCGATCGCGCGGGGGTTCCGGCGTCGGTCGTCCACCCGGCGACGATCGGCCTGCGCGCGGTCGGCGATGCGCTGGACGCGACGCCCGCGGCGGTGGATGCGCCGGCGCTGCATCGGGCGCTTGATCGCGACGGCGTGGTCGTGGTTCCGGGGTACGCCGCGCTCGACCGGGAGGATCGGGTGGTGACGCTGGGGCGGGGCGGGTCGGATCTTTCGGCGCTGTTCCTGGCGTCGGCGCTGGGCGCCGCGCGTTGCCGGCTGGTGAAGGATGTGGACGGGCTGTATGACCGCGATCCGAAGCTGCCGGGGGCGCACCGGTATGGCGCGTCGTCGTTCGCCGATGCGCTCGCGACGGACGGAACCATCGTGCAGCACAAGGCGGTGCGCTGGGCACGGGCGCGCGGGTTGGCGTTCGAGATCGGCGACCTGCAGTGCGTGCGACCCACGGTGGTGTGGTCGGGTCCGTCGCGGTACGCGGCGTCGATTCGCCTCGATCGCCCGCAGACGGTGGCGCTCCTGGGCCTGGGAACGGTGGGCGGCGGGGTGGCGGCGCATCTGCGCGACATGCCGGACGCGTTCGAAGTGATCGGCGTGGCGGTGTGGGACGCGGCGCGACGACGGGACGATGTGACGATCCCGCTGACGGCCGACGCGGTCGGGCTGGCGTCATCAGGCGCGGACATCGTCGTCGAGGCGATGGGCGGCGTGGAGGCGGCGCTTGCGGCGGTGTGCGCGGCGCTCGAAGCCGGATCGGATGTCGTGACGGCGAACAAGTCGCTGATCGCAACGCACGGGCGCAACCTCGTGCGCCTCGCGCGCCTGCAGGGACGTCGGCTGCTGTACTCGGCGGCCGTCGGCGGGAGTGCGCCGGTGGTGGAGCGCGCATGCGCGGGAGGGGTCGTGTCGGTGCGCGGCGTCCTGAACGGCACGGCAAACTTCGTGCTGGAGCGGATGGCGGCGGGGGCGGCGTTCGACGATGCGCTCGTCGAGGCGCGGACGCTCGGGCTGGCGGAGGCGGACGCGGCGCGCGATCTCGACGGTCGGGATGCGGCGGACAAGGCGCGGGCGCTAGCGCTCGCGATGGGGCTGCCGGCTCCTCAAGTGGAACGGTGGTGCGCCTCGCCGCGGGAGCGCACGGGCGGGCGCATGCGTCAGGTCGTGCGGCTCGATGGCGATGGCGCCTCCGTCGGGTTCGAGCCTGTCGCGCCGGACGATTCGCTCTTCGATCTGCCGGAGGAGTGGAACTGCGCCGTGCTGCAGCGGGACGACGGCGCGGTGGAGGTCGTGCGCGGGCGCGGCGCCGGGCGGTGGCCGACGGCGGAATCGGTGCTCGGCGACCTGCTGGAGCTGCATCGGGAGCGGGTCGCCCTCGCGGCGGGCGTGCGGGAGGTGGCCCATGCGTGAGGGGTTCCCAACGGTGGCAGTGGTCGGCGCGACGGGCGCTGTGGGGCGCGAGGCGCTGGCGATCCTCGCATCGCGCGGCTGGCCGTCTTCGCGCGTCGGCGCATTCGCCTCGGCGCGCTCGACGGGGCTACGGGCGCCCTTCGGGCTCGGCGCGCTGCCGGTGCACGCGTTCGGGGCGCGGTCGTGCGACGGGTACGACATCGCGCTGTTCTGTGCGGACGGGGAGACTGCGACGCGGCACGCGGTGGAGGCCGCGGCGTCGGGGGCGGTCGTCGTGGACAATTCCGCGGCGTTCCGGATGGATCCGCACACGCCGCTGGTGGTTCCCGAGGTGCACGGTGAATATCCGGCCGGCTGGGCGTGCAAGCACCCAGCGCGCGGCGTGATCGCCAACCCCAACTGCTCGACGGTGATGAGGTAACGGCGCTCGAGCCGATCCGACGGGTGTTCGGGGTGCGGGAGATCGTGGTGGCGACTTACCAGGCGGTGAGCGGCGCGGGACAGGCGGCGATCGAGGAGCTGCGGTCGCAGACGCGCGCGGCGCTCGACGGCGCGGCGCGTCCGGTGCGGGTGTTCCCGGTTCCGTGCGCGTTCAATGTGTTCCCGCACGAGTCGGATGTGGACCTGGCGACCGGGCTGTGCGGCGAGGAACGGAAGATGGTCGCCGAGACGCGGCGCATCTGGGATGCGCCGGACCTGCCGGTGCACGCGATGTGCGTGCGCGTGCCGGTGGAGCGGGCGCACAGCCAGGCGATCGTGGTGGAGCTCGATCGCGCGGCGTCGATCGACGAGGTGGAGCGCGTGCTGCATGCGGCGCCGGGAGTGCGCTTCTTCCCGCGGGTGGGCGAGGCGCAGCCCACCCCCCTGCTCGCGTCGGGCGAAGACGAGGTGCTGGTCGGGCGCGTGCGGCTCGACCGCGAGGGCGGGCGCCGGCTCAGCCTGTGGGTGTGCTGCGACCAGCTGCGCAAGGGCGCGGCGTTGAACGCGCTGCAGGTTTCCCTAGGGGCGTGGCGGCATCGGCGTGAATCGCGCAGATCTGTCTTGAACGGCGTGATCGAGGTCAGGTAGCCTGCGGGATGGGGTGGCGGCGGCCGGCGGATGCGCCGTCGGGGGTGCTCGCGCCCTGATTGGAGCAACCCATGCGTGGCGTCGTGACGACCGTGTCGCTGGTGGTGTCGTGCGCACTTGCTGGTTCGGTGCGTGCGGGTGATCTGAACCCGCCGGCGGGCCCGGTCGCGCCGTCGATGAAGACGCTGGAGGCGATCGAGCCGCGGGTGTGCGTGCAGGAACTGCCGGGGGCGCCGAACGCGACGCATGTGATCAGCGAGGACGGGGCGTACTACCTGGTCGGTGACATCGCCGGCGAGGCGGGGAAGCACGGGATCCTGATCACGGCGGACCGGGTGTCGCTGCACCTGGGGCCGTTCTCGATCGAGGGCGTGCCGGGATCGCTCGATGGGGTGCACATGGCGCCGGGGAGCGGGCTGAGCGTGGTGTCGATCCGCGGGGACGGGTCGGCAGCGACGCGCATCGGCGGGTTCGGCGGGGACGGCGTTCGGATCGACGGCGCGCTGTCGGTCTCGGTCGAGGGGGTCACGCTGTCGCAGAACGGCGGTGACGGGATGGACGCCGCGTTCTTCATTCCGTCGGGTGGCAGGTATGAGTCGTACATCGCGATGCACGAGGTTGCGACCGTGGCCAACGGTGGGCACGGCGCCATCGTCGCCTCGGTGGGCATTGAGGCAAAGGTGTTCGGCGCCGGGATGCGGACCTGCGCGAACGGCGGAGATGGATTGCATCTTGATGGCGTTGGTGAGGCGCACCTGCGCGAGATCGAGGCGATTGACAATACGGGCGACGGCGTACAGGCCACTGTGCTCCGAGAGGCGAATGAGGGCTTCTTCGACATCAGCGACAGCTCGAGCCTCTTCAACGGCGGGCACGGCGTGCTTGCCGCTGCCGGAACGGCGGGCGACGGTACGGAGACCTTCAACAAGTACTTCAGCCGCGGCGTCACCGCGTGCGGGAATGGTCTGGACGGATTCCGGAGTGAGGGGATGGTGGCGAGCGAGTGGATCGATTGTGAATCCGCGCAGAACGGCGGCGTCGGATACTTCAGGATGCACGGCCCCGGCGATGCGCACTTCGGCGCCATCACATTCTCGGAGAGCGCCGGCGTCGGCAACGCGCAGGGGGGCGCGGTGGTGCAGCTGGGCGGATCCGGTCACCAGCAGGTGCGCGTGCGTGACTCGAACTTTGCGCGAAACGGCAACGCCGAGAGCGGCGGGCACGGGATGCTGATCGAGCCGGCGCCGGGCGTCGTGGCGGCGCCGGGCGCATCGCTGATCATCGAGGTCGATCGGTCGTTGTATCCGGACGCATGGGACGACGGGCTGCGCATCAGGGCCGCGAACGCGATGTCGTCGACGGTGTCGATCCGCGATACGCGCGCCAGCGGGAACGGCGGGTCGGGCGTCGATGTCGGGCCGGCGGACCCTGGCGTGCCGGCGCAACTGGCCGTGAAGTTTGACGATGTGTTCTGCTCGGCGAACGGCCTCGACGGCATGGTGATCGAGGGCGCATCGGGCGGCGCGATCTCGAAGTGCCTGGCGACGAACAATGGCGCGCGCGGGATTGCGCTCGGCAGCGAGGGCACGCCGAGCTTCGGTGTGCGCATCGACGAGTGCTTCGCGACGGCGAATGCGGTCGGCATCGAGGTGTCTGGTGAGCACATGCTGCTGCGCAGCGCCGGGTCGCATAACGCGCTGGCGAACCTGTCCGTCGGGCCGACCGTCTTTGCGGGACCGAGCGTGACCACGTCCGCGACGGAGACGAAGCCGTATGCGTGGCCCTGATTCGGGCGGCAGGCGCTCCGGATGTCGGCGCGGCGCGGGCGGTTTTCTCGGACTGCATCGATCCGGCGAATCGCACCCAACCCGGGGTCTGATCGGGCCGATCTTCTGCGGGTAAACCCCGGAAGACCGCGATGCTGATCGATCTCGCCATCCTGTTCGGCGTCGGCGCGTGCGCGATAGCGCTGGCGTCGTTCTGCTGTCGGCGCATCGATGTATCGCTGCGCCTGCCGGCGTGGGTGCTCGGGATGTGCGCGCTGGTGATCGCGGCGGGGGCCGGGTGGGCGTTCGTGGCGCAGGACCGGGCGATGCGCCGGCTCGTCGAGGCGTTCGAAGGCTTTGCGCCGACGTACGCGGCGGAGGTGTCGCGCCTCGGGCATTCGTCGATCGGCCTCGAGACCTCGCCGGATGACTCGGCGTACCTGGCGATCATCGAGCGCCAGAAACTCTGGCTGGCGATGAACCCCGCGATCGCGGACATCTACACCTTCCGGGTGATCGATGGTGAGAACGTCCTGATCGTCGACTCAGAAACGGACTACGACCGCGACGGCGCGTTCGCCGGCGAGCGCGAGATGCGCACCGCGATCGGCGAGGCGTTCGGCCCGACGGAGGACGAGGAGCGGCGGGTGATGGCCGGCGAGATCGTCTTCCATGACGCGTTGTACGAGGATCGCTGGGGCGTCTGGGTGTCGGCGTATGCGCCGATCTTCAACGAGCGAGGTGAGGTCGATGCGGCGCTCGGGGTCGATATCGCGGCGGCGTCGTGGCAGGCGAGCCTTGCTGCGGCGCGGCGCGGGCCGCTGGCGGCGGGGGCGCTGTGCCTGATCGTGGTGCTGGCGGGGTGGCTGGCTGCGGCGGCGCGTGGCGTTGCGCTGCGCGAGTCGCGAGCGGCGGCGCGCGAGATGGCGGAGGCCAAGCGCCTCGCTGAGGCGTCGGCGGATGCGAAGGCGGAGTTCCTCGCGAACGTGAGCCACGAGATCCGGACGCCGCTGACGGCGATCTTGGGATACGCGGAGGTGCTCGCCGACGACGGGGATGCGCTACCGCCGGAGCACGCGGCGTGCACGCAGCGGATCCGCACGGCCGGGCGGCACCTGCTGGCGGTGATCATCGACATTCTCGATCTCTCGAAGCTGGAAGCGGGACGGATGTCGGTCGAGCGGCTCGAAACGGACCTGCACGAGGCGCTGCGCGATGTCGTGACGATCCTGCAGGGTCGTGCAAGCGACAAGGGCCTGTCGATGGCGGTGACGCTGGCGACGCCGATCCCGTCGCACATCGTGACCGACCCGACGCGTCTGCGCCAGGTGCTCCTGAACCTCGTCGGCAACGCGGTGAAGTTCACCGAGACCGGCGGCGTCAGCGTGACGGTGCGTGCGGGCGACGGGCGGATCGCCTTCGACATCGAGGACACCGGCCCGGGCGTTGGCGCTGACGATGCGCAGCGGTTGTTCGAGCCGTTCGCGCAGGCGGACAGCACGGTGACACGCCGGCACGGCGGGACGGGGCTGGGACTGGCGATCTGCCGGCGCCTGGGGAGGCTGATGGGCGGCGCGGTGACGCTGGAGCACACCGCGCCGGGCGAGGGCTCGAGGTTTCGGCTGGAGCTTCCGCTGGTTCGGTCGGATCACGCGACGATGCTTGCGCACTTCGATCCGGCGGGGACGGAGCGCGCCGATCCCGCGCCGGCCGGGCGACTGGACGCGCGCGTGCTGCTGGTGGAGGACGGTCCGGACAACCAGCGTCTGATCGCGACCTACCTGACGCGCGCCGGGGCGCATGTGGAGATCGCCGGGCACGGGCGGATCGCGCTTGCCATGCTCGACCGCGCGGAGCGTGAGGGCGGCGCCTTCGACCTGATCGTCACGGACATGCAGATGCCGGAGATGGACGGCTACACGCTGGCGCGTGAGATCCGGTCGCGCGGGGACGCGACGCCGATTGTCGCTCTCACCGCGCACGCGCTGGGCGATGAGCGCGATCGCTGCATCGAGGCGGGTTGCGACGCCTACCTGACCAAACCGATCGATCGCCACTCGCTGGTGCGGGCGTGCGTCGATGCGCTGCGCATGGACGCCGAGCGCGAGGCGGCGTGAGTTACGCGCCGGCGGCGCGCTCCTCGAGCTCCTGCCAGCGCGCGTAGAGGGTCTGCACGCGCTGCTGCGCGGCGGCCATAGCGCGGCCGAGGTCGGCAAGGCGCGCGTGGTCTGCGAGGACGGCCGGGCTGCCCATCTCGGCCTCGAGGCGCGCGAGATCGGACTCGGCTTCCTCGATGGCGTTCTCCATGCCGTCGAGCTCGCGCTGCTCCTTGTAACCGAGCTTCTTCTGCTGCTTCAAAACCGGCGCGGCGCTTCGCGCAACGCGGGGCATGGGCTCGGGCGGTGACGAATCGGGTTGCGTGAGTGGAAGCGAGCCGGACTGCGTGACGCGCTCCCACTGCGGGTAGTCGGCGAAGTAGCGCGCCCCCCCACCGCCGTCGAGGGCGAGGACGCTCGTGGCGAGCCGATCGAGCATGGCGCGGTCGTGGGTGACGAGGACGACGGCGCCGGGGAAGTCCTCGATGCTCTCTTCGAGGACTTCAAGGGTGGCGAGGTCGAGGTCGTTGGTGGGCTCGTCGAGGATGAGCAGGTCGGTCTCGGTGACGAGGGTGCGGGCGAGGGCGACCCGCTTGCGCTGCAGATCGGAAGAGCACAC
>JBICHM010000103.1:0-19317 GCA_043101835.1 Phycisphaerales bacterium
CCTCGGGCGCGCCGCGCTCGCGAACCCCGACTGGCCGCGCCGCGTCGCCGCGGGCGACCCGGTTGCGCCCTTCGACCACGCGATGCTCAGCCCGCGCGCCACGCTCGAGAACGCCGATCGCTGGCGGCGGGAGCAGGAGGCCGGCGCCGCCTGATCGAGTGCGCCGACGCGACGCGCCGATAGAGTGGGCATTCGCCAGGGCACGTCGCGGGGCCACCACATGCCGCAGCCACAATCGGCGTCGGCCGCATCGGAGTCACCCTCCCGGCGCGACCGCCTCCATGAGATCATCTTCGAGGCCGACACCCCCGCCGGGAAGGTCTTCGATGTCACCCTCATCGTCGCGATCCTCGCGTCGGTGGTGGTCGTCATCCTCAGCACGCTCCCCGCAGCGCGTCAGGATCCCTACCGAACCGCCTTTCTCACGCTCGAATGGATCTTCACCGGCCTCTTCACCGTGGAGTACATCCTGCGGCTTGTGGTGGTGCGCCGCCCCTGGAGATACGCCACCTCCTTCTTCGGCGTCATCGATCTGCTGGCGATCCTGCCCGCCTTCATCGGACTCATCGTGCCGGGCGGCGAGCGCCTTCTCGTCGTTCGCACGCTCCGCCTCCTCCGCATCTTCCGCGTCTTCAAGCTGGCGCGCTACCTCTCGGAGGCGACCGCCCTCCGCCAGGCCCTGCTCGTCAGCCGCCACAAGATCGCCGTCTTCATCACCACCGTCCTGATCGTCATACTCATCGCCAGCGCGATGATGCACATCGTCGAGGGCAACGCAGGCAACCACGACTTCGACTCCATGCCCGGCGCCATGTACTGGGCGATCATCACCATGACCACCGTCGGCTACGGCGACATCACGCCCATCACCGCCATCGGCAAGGCCATGACCGCGCTGCTGGTGCTGGTCGGCTACTCGATGATCATCGTCCCCACCGGCATCCTCAGCGCCGAAATGGCAGAGTCCCGCAGGCGCGCCGTCACCACCCGCGCCTGCCCCTCCTGCATGGCCGAGGGCCACGATCCCGATGCCGTCTACTGCAAACGCTGCGGCGAGCCGCTGGAGCCGGGCCGCGCCTGATCGACGCTTCCCACTGGCGGCAACCGGCCGCCGAGGGGACACTCTCCGCGCCTGCCCGAGTGCTCGGGCTGCGCCCGGAGACCGCCTTTGTACAGCCCTGTGTTCCTGCAGTTCGGCGTGCCGCTTCTGCTCGTCATCGGTCTGCTCTTTGCTGTCGAGTGCGGCTATCGACTCGGCGAACGACGCGTCCGAGGCTCCGACGCCGGCAAGGCGATGGAGACCGGCGCCATCCAGGGCGCGATGCTCGGCCTGCTTGGCCTGTTGCTCGGCTTCAGCTTCGCCGGCGCATCCGGCCGTTACATGGAGCGGCAGGACCTCATCGCCACCGAAGCGAACAGCATCTCGACCGCCTACCTCCGCGCCGATCTGCTCGACGCCCCGTACGACAGCGCGCTCCGCACCGCGCTGCGCAACTATGTCGAGCACCGCGTCGAAGCGTCCGCGTCGCTGCAGCGCGGCCTGATGCCGGAGGTGGCGCGCGAGATCACAGCGCATCACAGCATGATCTGGGCGACGGCAATCGCCGGCGTCGACGCAAAGCCGCTGGTGACCGTCCCCGTGCTCGGCCCGGTCAACGAGCTGCTCGATCGCCACTCCCTGCGCATCGCGGCGAGCCGAAAGCACCTTCCCGGCCTCGTGCTCGCCCTGCTCACAGTCTGCTCGCTGCTGACCCTCGGCGTCATCGGATACGCGTGCGCGCTGGCCCGTCGGCGCAACACCGTGCTGACCGCCGTCATCGCCGTGCTCGTCGGCGCCGCCCTCTGGACGACCATCGACCTTGACTACGGGCGGATCGGACTCATCCAGCTCTCCGATGCGCCCCTCATCGATCTTCAGGACGCGATGCGAGCGCCGGAGCGCGATGCTGACGTTACACCAGCCGCTCCAGCATCAGCGACGCGAAGCTCAGCACGATGAAGAACCCGCACATGTCGGTGATCGTCGTCAGGATCGGTCCCGCCGCGAGCGCCGGGTCCACCTTCATCCGCTTCAGCAGCAGCGGGACCGAGCCGCCGATGCACACCGCCACGATCGTGTTCAGCATCAGCGCGCCCCCGACGACCAGCCCGAGGTAGCCGTTCCCCTTCCAGAAAAACGCCACCAGGCCGATCAGCAGCCCCAGCACCAGCCCGTTGATCAGCCCGAGCAGCGCCTCGGCGATCACTGTTCGCACCACCTCCGTCGGCCGGATGACGCCGAGCGTCAGCTCGCGCATGCTCACCGCGACGGCCTGGTTGCCCGAGCATCCGCTCATATCGCTGATGATGGGAAGGAAGACCGCGAGCGCGATCACCGCCTCCAGCGTGTCCTGGTGCAGCGCGATCACGCTCGCCGCGATGATGTTCAGCACGATGTTCACGCTCAGCCAGCTCAGGCGCCGGCGCGACCGCGTCAGGAGCGGCATCGTGCGCAACTCCTCGCCGCCGACGATGCCCTGCGCTCGCCGATACTCGCCTTCGCGCCCCTCCGCGACCGCCGCCTCGACATGCGACCGCTGCACGACACCCCGCAGCACGCCGCCGTCATCCACCACCGGGGCGCCGAAGAACTTGTACTCGTCGAAGAACGAGACCAGATCGTCGATGGAGTCATGGTCGCCCACCGTCAGCGGCGACGGGATCATCACCTCCCGCAACGCGATCGATCGCGCAGACAGCAGCAGATCGCGCATCCGGAGCACGCCGACCAGACGCTCGCGATCATCGACCACGTACGCGTACTGGATGTCGTAGTCAGCGTACCGCTCCGCATTCAGGCCGAGGTCCTCGATCACCTCCGCCACCGACGCCTCCGCCGGATACTCGAGGTACTCGGTCACCATCAGACCGCCGGCCTCGTCGTCCTCGTACTCGGCGAGGCGACGAACATCCGCCGCGTCCTCATCGTCGAACGACTCGAGAATCGCCTCCGCGTCCGCGGCTTCCAGCTCGCCGATCACATCCGCCTGCCGGTCGCTCGGCAGCTCCTGCAGGATCTGCGCCGCAACCTCGGGATCAAGAATCTCGATCGTCTCAAACACCTGCGGCTCAGGCAGGTGCTCGAGCAGCGGCGCCGCCTGCTCCGGCCCGACCAGTTCGAGCAGCTTCGCCCGGTCGTCATCTGACAGGCGCGACACCACCAGCACCTGCTCGGGGCCTTCGAGCGCCTCCAGCGCCGACATCACCGGAGCGCGTTCGCCCGCCCCGATCAACAAGGCGAAATCCAGCGCAGTCAGCGGTGGGGTGCGAACGACATCTGCGGAATCACTCATGTCACCAGCGTATCGTCAGCACCGCACATCGCCGCCTGCCGCCCGACGACGAGCCGCCGCCATGGACATCGTGCAGATCCGCAACGCGACCCTGCTGCTCCGCATCGCCGAGCATCGCCTCATCGTCGATCCAATGCTCGGCGACCCCGCAACCATGCCCGGATTCCTGCTCGACTCCCCCCGGCCCAATCCCCTCGTTGCACTGCCGGCGAACGCGGAAGCATGCCTCGATGAGGCGACCGGCGTCATCGTCACGCACGAACACCCCGACCACCTCGACAGCGTTGCGATCGAGTGGATCCGCGCGCGATCACTTCCCGTCTGGGCGTCGCCGGCGGATGTGCCATCCCTGCGCCGGCGTGGCCTCGATGCGCATCCGCTGCTCGATGGCGCCCTCGGGCTGCGCATCGAGGAGACGCCCGCCGACCATGGCCGAGGCGCTCTCGGATTCAGAATGGGACCGGCCGCGGGGGTCTACCTCGACCACCCCGACGAACCAAGCCTGCTGCTCACCGGCGACACCGTGCTCACCCCGCGCGTGCTGCGCACGCTCATCCGCCTTCGGCCTGATGTGACCGTCGCCCCCGCCGGCAGCGCAAACTTCGGCGCCGGAGGCGACATCCTCTTCTCCGTCGATGAACTGCAGACGCTCGCGGCCCATTGCGACGGCGTGCTCATCCTCAATCACCTCGAGGCCCTCGACCACTGCCCGACGACACGCGCCGAACTGCGCGACATGTTCCGCACCGAGCACGATCGCGTCGCAATCCGCATCCCCGACGATGGCGAGACGATCACCATCGACGCCGCGCCGGAGCGCCGCGATCCGCCCCCGCTCCGCCGGCGTCGCGCCGTCTGGCGACGACGCCTTCAGAAGCGCATCAAGACGCTGCTGTGACGTCCGTCGTCGCCAGCGCGCCGCACACCGCGTCGTGAAGCCGGTGCATCTGCTCCCGCGCCAGACGCTGCCCGACACGCGCGCTCCACGCCATCAGGCCCCCCACGACCACGGCCGCGGCGACACCCCACACCATCGTCGGCCGCCCCCCGATCGCCAGCTGCGCGCCGGCCCACACCGCGCAGAAGAGCGCCGTCGTCGCCAGCGCGATGTAGGTCAGCATGAACCCCGTCCAGATGCTCGGCGCCGGGCTGAACCGCGCGAAGACATCCGTCGAATGGGCGTCGCCCTCCACGCGCCGCAGATCGACATGCAGCCACGGCGACCAGAAATGCCGCTCCGCCCGAGGCACCGTCACGAGCAGGTGCGTCCGCACCGATTCGCCGACGAATCCCTCCCGGTACAGCGCATCCAGGCGCGCCGCCGCCTCCTCCGGAGCGAAGGGGACGATGAACTCGAACGTCGGGCGAAGCAGATCGCTCACGCGCCCCCGACCTCCGCATGCCGGGCGCCGGTCCGCGGCAGCGGAGCGAGCAGCATCCGCAGCAACGCCCACTCACCCAGATGCGCGCGAACCACCACCAGAACATTCCACGCCAGCAGCGCCCCGCCGATGCCGACCGCGTTCGCCCACAGGTGGCTCTCGCGTGTGCTCGTCAGCGCGGCTTCGACTGCCGGAATGAACCCGCCGTGCTCGGCGCGCCCCCGGACGCCGTGCTCGATGCCCATCACCAGGATCACACCCGCCGTGTAGAGCACAGTCCGCGCAACCACACCGACCCACGCCGAGCGAGCATGCACCCAGCCGCCCAGCGGCACGCGCTCCAGCACCAGCACCACCTTGGAGAGCACCAGCGCCCCGACCAGCGCAGCGCTGTAGCCGTAGAACCGCACCTCGTACTCCGCGAGCACCAGGTGCTTGACCAGCAGCAGCGCGCCGATCCAGCTCCCAAAGAAGAGCATGGCCACGCCGACGGCCTTCAATTCGTGCACCACCGCGTGCCGTGTCACCATCGCCGCGCCCCTCCACTCGGCCTGGCCAGATCCTACATGCCCGCGACGCCCGCCGTCGCCAGGTCCATCGCCACGATCACCCACGCGCGCCCGTCGTCGCTGCGGTATTCGTCGACGATCCGGAACCCCGCGCGCTCGTGCACCCGAACCGACCGCGGATTCGCCCGATCAATGAGCGTGACCACGAGGTCGAACGCCCCGCCCATCAGGCGCCGGTGCGCGCCGTACATCCCTTCGACGAGCCCGCGCCCGCGATGCGCCTTGCCCACGCAGATCTGCCCCATGAAGTACCAGCGCCGCCTCTCGAGCAGCGTCCGCAGCGCCGGGACCGAATCGAGCCGCGCAAACATCGGCCCGAGCGTGGGGAACACCTCCCGGTGCTCCGGCTGCATCACGAGGGCGTATCCCGCGATCTCGTCGCGCCCCGCCGGCGTCGCGATGATGTGCGCAAAGCTCCCGCAGATCCTCCGCAGTGTGGGCAGATCGTGACGAAGCGTCACGAACCCCTCGCTGCGCAGCTCGTCTGCGCTGATCGCCGCTGGCGTATTCGCCGCCTGCAGCGACAGGATCCCCCGCAGGTCGTCCTCGCTCATCGCGCCACGGAACTCGTACCCGGCCCCGTCCATCACGACCTCGCTGGGGGGCTACCCCTTGATCGACGCCATGTCGATCACGAAGCGGTACTTCACATCGCTCTTGAGCATTCGCTCGTACGCCTCGTTGATCTGGTCCATGCGGATCAGCTCGATGTCGCAGGCGATGTCGTGCTTGCCGCAGAAGTCGAGCATCTCCTGCGTCTCGGCGATGCCGCCGATCAGCGAGCCCGCCAGCTGCCTCCGCGGCATCAGCAGGCTGAAGATCGTCACCCCCTGGGGTGAGGGCGGCGCGCCCACCATCACCAGCGTCGCGTCCAGCTTCAGGAGCGCCAGCAGCGCGTCCAGGTCGTGATCCGCCGAGACCGTGTCCAGGATCATGTCGAAGCTCGATGCGTGCTCCGCCATCGCGTCGGCGTCGCGCGAGATCACCACTTCGTGCGCGCCCAGACGCTTGCCGTCCTCCACCTTGCTCGGCGATGTCGTGAACAGCACCGTGTGCGCGCCCATCGCTCGCGCGAACTTCACGCCCATGTGCCCCAGCCCGCCGAGGCCGACGACGCCCACCTTCTTGCCCGGCCCGGCCCCCCACTTCTTCAGGGGCGAGTAGGTCGTGATCCCCGCGCACAGCAGCGGCGCCGCGCTCGCCGGGTCGAGGTTCGTCGGCACGCGCAGCGTGAACGCCTCATCGACCACCACCTTCTCGGAATACCCGCCGTAGGTCACGCCCCCGGTGTGCTTGTCCGGACCGTTGTAGGTGAACACCGAGCCCTCGAGGCAGAACTGCTCGAGGTCTGCCTTGCATGAGGAGCACGCGCGGCAGGAGTCCACCATGCACCCCACCGCCGCCAGATCGCCCGCCTTGAACTTCGTCACGCCCGACCCCACGCGCGTCACGCGCCCGAGGATTTCGTGCCCCGGAACGACCGGGTAGGTCGTCATCCCCCACTCGTTGCGCACGAAGTGCAGGTCGCTGTGGCACACGCCGCAGAAGAGGATCTCGATCTCGACATCGGTCGCCGTCGGCTCGCGACGCTCGATCGAAAAAGGACCGAGCGGCGAAGTTTCGGACTGGGCGGCATAGGCACGGGTCGGCATGGGGCGTGTCCTCAAAGCAATAGGTCGGAGCGTCATCCAGATTCTGCGGCCGCCCAGTGTAGTGACGAACCCATCGCGCAGACTCCTCCCCCGGTCAACGCACCGGCCCGATCGGCTCACCCGCCCTCGAGCACATCCAGGTATCGCCCGAGCAGCCGGTCGAGGCGCCGGAACTCGCTCTCGCTGAGCCCTGCGGTCAGGCGTTCGAGATTCGCGGCGTGGGCGGCCACCGCCCTGTCGACCACCGCGCGCCCGCGCGCGGTCAGCGCGATCAGCACGCCGCGACCATCGTCAGGATTCTCCACACGCTCGACGTACCCGGCCTTCACCAGCTGATCGACCCGATGCGTGATCGTTCCCGATGTCACCATCGTGCTCGCGACCAGCTCGCCCGCCGACAGCCGGAACGGCGCCCCAGCGCGTCGAAGCGACGCCAGCACATCGAAACTCGCCATCGTCAACCCTTGATCGCCGAAGCCCGCCTCCATCTCGCGATTGAGGTGCCGCGCGACGCGCGTCAGCCGCCCGATCAGACCCATCGGGGCCAGGTCCAGATCCGGCCGCTCCCGGCCCCACTGCTCCAGCACGCGATCCACATGGCTCATGACGCCAGCCTATCGGCGATTTTTCTTGACTTCAAGAAATATATCTTGATGTCGAACCAGTTCGCCGATATCTTGATTTCAAGACAAATCTGACCACCCCCACGGAACCCACCCATGACCGCCAACGCAGCCAGCACCAGCACCACCGTCAGCGCCCGCACGCTCCGCATCGCCGTCTTCGGCGCTGCAGGCCAGGTCGGCCGGCGCATCGTCGCCGAGGCCGCCCGGCGCGCCCACCGCGTCACCGCCGTCACCCGCGCCCAGCCCGACCCCGGCGCCCTTCCCCTCGGCGTCACCGGCATCCGGCGCGATGTCGCCTCCGCCGACGACCTCGTCGCCATCGCCGCCGACCACGACCTCGTCATCTCCGCGCTTCGCCCGCCCGACGGGCAGGAGCCCCAGCTACTCGACCTCACCGCCGCCGTCGTCAACGCCGCGCGCACCGCCGGCACACGATTCCTGGTCGTCGGCGGCTCCGCGCCCCTCCGGCTCCCCGACGACCCCGAACACACCGTCCTCACCGCGCCCGGTTTCCTCCCCGACGCCTACCGCCCCATCGCGACCGCCTGCCAGCAGCAGCACGACTGGATCCTCGACCGTCTCGACGGCATCGGCGCCTATCTCTGCCCCCCCGCCGACCTCGCGCCCGGCACACGCACCGGCGCATACCGCGTCGACGACGACACGCTCATCGTCGACCAGCGCGGCGAGTCGCGCATCAGCATCGAGGATTTCGCCGTCGCCATCCTCGACGAAGCCGAGCGCCCCGCCCACACCGGCCGCCGCTTCACCGTCGGCGCCTGACCACCCCGTCCCGAACCGAAAGGACACGCCATGCTCAAGGCCACCGTCGATCACAACACATGGCTCGTGCAGCAGCACCACCACGCGCAGGTCAGCGGCTTCCTCGCCGCGCACTGGGGCGACGCCAACGGCTTCGCGTCCCCCGGCCACGAGCCCGGCGCCACGCACCCCGACCGGTGGCGCGATCAGGTCGTCCTCGCCATCGCCGAGCACGACAACGGCTGGTGGGAGACCGAAGCCATGCCCCGCATCAGCGCCCGCGACGGTCTTCCCGTCGGCGTCGGCGAGGCGGCCCCGCCCACCGACGAGAACGAGTTCACCCCCTGGATCTCCGGCGGCTTCGACCGATGGCGGCGCGGCATCGACCGCATCGCGAGCGCCCATCCCTACGCGGCGCTGCTCATCAGCATGCACGCCTACTGGCTCTACGCCGTCGCCTACGACGACCTGCTCGACGACGAGCCTCGCCGCCACTTCGTCTTCGGCGCCCCCGATGTCGCCGCGGGCCTCATCGGCGACCGCACCGCCACCCGCGACTACCTCGACGACCTGCGCATCCGGCAATCGCTCCTCGAGTCACGCATCGCCGACGACCCGACCCTCGCCCGTGCGCTCGAGCCCGAGCACCGCAACGTCCACTTCCGCCTGCTGCAACTCTTCGACTCGATGTCGCTCTACCTCGCGCTCAACGACCGGGACGACCACGAGCTTCCCGACATCCCCCGCGCCGGCTGGCGCGACCGCGTCACCATCACCTGGCGGCGCGCCGGCGCGCGAACGATCGAACTCGATCCCTACCCCTTCCGCATCGACGGCCTGCAGGTCCCGATGCCGATGCGCATCGTCGAACGCGACGACGGCGCCGGCGATTCCCCGCTCGCCCGCCTCCACGCGGCCCCCATGCAGACCGTCGAGTTCATCTTCCGGAGCCGCGGCTGATGAACCGCGACGCCCCCGTCACCGCGCGGCCGCCTCCAGCGCCGCGTCGAGCATCTCGACGAGCGCATCCCGGTCCAGGCTGTACGCCTGGTCGGCGTTCAGCTCCGCGATGCGCTGCATCTGCGCCGCGAGCGTGAAGCGCGCCTCCATCGCGTTCGCCGTCACCATGTAGCGACGCTTGGGCGACTCGTCCGTCATCGCGTGCAGAAACGCCTCGGCCACCGGCGCCGGATCCGCCTGCTCGCTCTTGCCCTCGAGCATCGCGACCAGACCCTGCATCTGCGCCTCGTAGCGCGATCCCTCCGCCGAGTACCCGCGCTCGCGCATCCGCTCGAGAATGTTCTCGCCGATCTGCGAGCCGAAACTCCCCGGCTCAACGACGCTCACATGCACGCCGAAGGGCGCCATCTCGCCCGCGAGCGCATCGGTGTACGCCTCGATCGCAAACTTCGACATCGAGTACACCCCGCCGATCGGTGACGAGATGAACCCCGAGATCGAACTCGTCGTGCTGATGCGCCCCCCGCTCTCGATCAGCATCGGCGCGAACGCGCGCGTCACGCGCACCGGGCCGTACACATTCACATCGAACTGAAAGTGCACATCCTCATCGGTCACCTCGATCAGCGGCCCCACAACGCCCACGCCCGCGTTGTTGATCAGCCCGTACAAGCCGCGCCCGCCCGCCCGCACCTGCTCAACCGCCGCGGCGATCTCGTCGGGCTTCGTCACATCCAGGCGCACCGCCTCGATGTTCTCGATCGCGTTCAGGGCGTCGATGTCCTCCTGCGACCGCGCGCCGGCGTACACATAGAACCCGCGCTCGGCCAGCAGCTCCGCCGTCACCCGGCCGATTCCCGTGCTCGCGCCGGTGATCAGCACCGCGCGCCCCTCGCCCGTAGGCGCCTGCGCGCCCGCATCGGCGGCGATGAGAAGAAGACCCACGAGGGCCGCGACAACGACGCGGAACGATCGACGCATGGCTGCTGTCCTTTCTGAGCCGCCCGCAGAGGGCGCTCGGTCGGCACGCAGCGTATCCGGTTCCGGCGCATAAGCGCGCCGACGCCCGTCAGCCGCGCTCCTGATCACGCCCGCCCCGCGGATGCACCGTCCCGCCGACCACCATCGCCGCCGAGATGATCAGCAGGTTCTTGACGATGTACTGCCCCTCCATCGTCAGCCCGTACGGAATCCGCCCCTCCTGGAAGGTCACCGCCGGCAGCATCACCAGCGGCATGAAGGTGCCCACCATCTGCAATGCGAGCAGCCCGATCGCGAACCGCAGCGTCGGCCGGAACAGGAACAGCACGCCGATCGCGACCTCCCACCACCCGATGACCGCAAGCCATCTCTCGGGGCTGAGCAGCGGCATCCACTCCACCGTCATCAGCACCAGCGGCGCCGCGGGCGAGAGCCCCAGCGGCTTTAGCACACCGAACCAGATGAAGATGATCGCCAGCGAATACCGCAGCGCCCCGTGCCCGAAGGTGCGCATGAACCCGCTGATGCGACGATCGATCGCGCGGAACCGCATGCCGCCCGCTCCAGTCTCCCCCGAGCCCGCGGAGGCAATCCTAGGTCGCGCGCGACGCGATCACCCGCCCAGCGACTCCGGCGACCAGGTCAGCGGAGCATCCACGCCGATCGGCAGCCCGAGGATGATCCAGATCACCAGCATGATCGTCCACACAATGAAGAACGCCACCGAGTACGGCAGCATCAGCGAGATCAGCGTCCCGATGCCCGCCTTCTTCACATACTGCTGCATGAAGACCAGCACCACCACGAGGTACTGGTTCAGGGGCGTGATCGCGTTCGTCGTCGAGTCGCCGATCCGGTACGCCACCTGCGTCAGCTCCGGGCTGATGCCGATCGTCATCAGCATCGGCACGAACACCGTCGCCAGCATCGCCCACTTCGCCGACATCGAACCGACGAACAGGTTGATAAAGCCCACCACGAAGATGAACCCGATCATCAGCGCCCAGGTCGGCAGCCCGGCGCGGCGCAGCATGTCGCCGCCCTCGATCGCCATCATCTGCCCGAGCCCGCTCTCGGCGAAACTCGCCACGAAGATCGCCGCGAAGAACGCCAGCACGATGTAGTTCGCCAGCACCCCCATGTACTCGGTCATCATCCGAACCACATCGCGGTCGGACTTGATCGTCCCCACCGCCACCCCGTACGCCAGCCCCGGGAAGAAGAACAGCAGCACCAGCAGCGGCACGATCGCGCCGATCCACGTCGCGAACGGCTGCTGATCCGGCCCCGTCCCGATCGACCCCGGCGCGTCATACAGGAAGCCCCACGGGAAGACGACGTTCGCGATGATCCCGCCCAGCGTCACCACCGTCGCGATGACGCCCCACACCAGCCCGCGCTTCTCATCGCTCGTCAGGCGCAGATCGATCTCGTCGCCATCACCGCCCGGGCCGCCATCTTCCGGCGACTTGCCGTGCAGCCGCGGCTCCACGATCCACGCCGACACCGCCCACCCCACCAGTGTGATCAGAAACGTCGACGCGATCATGAAGTACCAGTTGCACGCCGGGTTCACGTTGTAGTTCGGGTCCAGAATCCGCGCGGCTTCCTCCGTCAGCCCCGCCAGCAGCGGGTCCAGCCCCGTCACCAGCAGGTTCGCGTTGAACCCCGCCGCCACGCCGCCGAACACCGCCGCCAGACCCACCAGCGGCGAACGCCCGATCGCCTTGTAGATCGCCGCCGCAAGCGGGGGCAGCACGATGTACCCCGCGTCCACCGCCATCGACGACATCACGCCCGCGAAGAACGTCGCCGGCGTGATCAATGACCGCGGCATCACGATCAGGATCGTCTTCAGCATCGCCGCGATCAGGCCCGACTTCTCCGCGACCGCGATGCCGATCGCCGCCACCAGCACCAGCCCCAGCGGCCGGAAGTTGATGAAGATGTCGATCAGGTTCTCGATGACCCATCGGAACCCGTACGCGCTGACAAGGCTCGTTGACTGCGCGGTGAGCACCACGTCTCCCTCCGCGTTCCGCAGCACGCTCTGCCAGCCTTGCGCAGCCGCGAGCCACGAGAATCCGAAGACGCACACGACGCCGATCAGGAACAGCGTCGCCGGATCCGGCAGCGCGTTCCCGATCCGCTCGATCGCGTTGAGAATCCCGCCCTCGCGCTTCGCGCCGTCGCCCGTTGGTGCAGTGGTGCTCATGGGTGGGGATTCTGCTGATGCCGGCCGCCCCCGCAAGTCCGCCCGGGCGATTCTCCCCGGCGAGCGCGTCAGCGCCCCGCCGGCGCCCCCCCGGCCGACCGGCGCCGCCACGCCGAACACACCACCAGTTCTGGACTCAGAAGCGCAGCGACACCTGCGCGCGGACCGCGAACTGATCCGGCTCCGCGCTGGCGCGGATCGCCAGATTGGTGCTCGGATTCACCAGGCTGTCCGACTCCGCGTCGAAGAACCACTGCGCATCCACCGTGAACCGCACCGCCGTCGTGCCCGCGACGGGATAGTTGTTCCAGCCGACCGCGAGCGTCCGGAAGTCGCCGTTCCCGCCCGCGGCGCGGTCGTCATCATCGAACACCGCGTCGAATCGCGCGAATAGCTCGTTGTGATCGTCGAAGAACGCGCCCCCCTGCACGACGAACCCGTAGTCGTCGAGCCCGTCCCCCTCGTAGTCGTTCCGCGAGTAGTGCAGCGCGGTGAACGCGTTCCAGCCGTCCCCCTCGAGACTGATCTCCATCACCCCGAAGAAGATTGACAGGTCGACACCCGGATCGGTCACCTCCGCACCGTTCTCCCAGTGCGCCCCGACGCCGATCTTCGCCGCAAAGTCGCTGCCCGGAAACGATGTGAACTCGCCGAACCGCGCCCAGTCGCCCGCCAGCCGCCGATCGACCTTCAGGCTCAACGAGTAGTCGGCCGACCGCGAGTCGTCGAAGGACCGGCGCGCCCCGCGCGCGCCCATGCCGAGTTCCAGGTACGCGCGTGTGTCCTCACCGAACGCCCGGAACTGAAGCCCCGTGAACGCGCCCGTGTTGAAGACCGAATCCGTCGGCGACGGCGCCGCCGCCAACTGGCTGTCCGGCGAGTGCTCGTTCTCGCGCGTCAGGTCCGACACCATCTGCCCGGCGCGAAGGTGCAGCCCGTCGCGCAGCGCAAAGTCCATATACGCGCGATCCAGCTCCGCCACACCCGTCAGCGTGCGGTCGGTGAACCCGGGCTCCGGCGTCGTTCCGCTGAACTGCGCCCGGACGTAATACCCGATGTCCTCGTGCACCCGCCCGCTGAACCACAGCCGCGCCCGCGCGACCTCAAATCCCGATTCGTCGTCGATATAGTCCGGCCCCTCGTCCTCGATGTGGTTGTAGGTGTACCGAAACTGAATCAGCCCGCCGATGTTCAGCCGGAACGCGCCCTCGGGGTCCTCGATGTGGAACCCCCCGTCGTGGCCCGAACCCGACGACCGCAGCAGGCTCGACCGTGCCTCCGCGTCCGCGAGCACCTCCGCCACCAGCGCGCGGACCTCGTCCGAATCCTGCGCAGACCCCGGGCCGGCCCCGAGAACAGCCGTCGCAACACCCAGCGAAACCGCGGCCAGCATGCGAGGCGCCCCCTACAGCAACACCGACGCGAGCGCGAATCCGATCGCCACGCTGCCGATCGTCGCCACAAAGCCCGGAATCATGAATGAGTGATTGAGCACATACTTGCCGATCCGCGTCGTGCCCGTCTGATCGAACTGAATCGCCGCGAGAATCGTCCCGTAGGTCGGCAGGAAGAAATAGCCGTTCACCGCCGGAAACATCGCGATCAGGTACTTCGGCTCGATGCCCAGCTCGATGCCCACCTGCATCAGCGCCGCCACCGTCGCCGCCTGGCTGTACAGCAGAATCGAAAGCGCAAACAACGCGATCGCGAACGTCCACGGCGCGCGCTGCACCGTCTCCGACAACGCCCCGATCACCGTGTCGCTGTTGTTCTCGAAGAACGTGCTCCCCAGCCACGCGATGCCCATGATCGCGATCACCGCAACCACACCGGCGCGCGCGACAGAGCCCGTCACCAGGGCCGTCGGGTTCGCGCGACACAGCAGCACGATCAACCCCGCGGCGCCCAGCATCACGATCTCGATCGTCGACGCCATCCCGACGCGCACCGGCTTCGGACGCTTTACCTCCAGCTCGCCCGCATCGATGCGCTCACGCAGACCCGCCGCATCGCCAGTGACCAGCCGCTCGCGATCTGCCTCCGACTTCAGCTCGACCACTCCGGTGTTCGCATCCAGACCCGTGATGTCCACCCACCCCTGCTGCCGAGCAAACGATGCGCCGACCACCTCGCGCCGGATCTCCCCCGTCTCCAGATCGACCGTGAACGCATACGGATCGCCATCCACCACCCGCCCGGACTCGATCGCCACCGACGCCTTCCACCCGGTCACCGGGCGCGACGCCTCGAACACGCCCAGCAACACCACGCCGACCGCCGCCGCCAGAAAGATGCCCACCGACACCTTCGCCGGGCGCAGGCGTTCCGGCTCGATCTCCACAGCCGCCTGCGCGGGCGGAATCAGCCCCTTGGCGAGACGATCCTGATACGCCGCGTCATCCTCCAGCGCCGGCCCGAGGCGCGCCACCGCAAGCGCGCCCAGCAACGAGCCCGCCAGCGTCGACGGGATGCACACCAGCAGAATGTCCGTCAGCCCCAGCCCCGTGTCGTTCACCGCGAGCAGCGCGATCATGCCCGCCGTCGCCGCCGAGATCGGGCTCGCCGTAATCGACTGCTGCGACGCGATCACCGAGATCGACATCGGCCGCTCCGGACGCACCCCTGCCTTGCGCGACACCTCCGCGATCACCGGAAGAATCGAGTACGCCACATGCCCCGTGCCGGCGAAGAGCGTGAACACCCACGACACCACCGGCGCCACGAAGGTGATGCTCGCCGGACGCGCGCGCAGGATCCGCTCGGCCACCTGCACCAGATAGTCCAGCCCCCCCGCCGCCTGCAACGCCGACACCGCCGTCACCACCGCCGCGATGATCAGCAGCACATCGACCGGCATCGCGCCCGGCGACCGCCGGAATCCGAACACGATCACCGCCAGCCCGAGGCCGGCGACCACACCCAACCCCACGCCCCCGATCCGGGCGCCGAGGTAGATGCACAGGAGCACGAGCGCAAACTCGACCCAGAACATCCGCGTACCCCTCGGGTCAGGCGCCCGACGGCGCCGCGGTCATCCGCGCAGGGTCAAGGTGCGTCGCAATCTGCTCCTCGCTGAGCAGCCCCTTCTCGCGCACCAGCTCCACCACGCCCTTCCCCGTCCGCAGCGCTTCCGCGGCGATCTCCGTCGACTTCTTGTAGCCCAGCACCGGGTTCAACGCCGTCACCACCCCAATGCTCGTCTCCACGAACCGGCGGCACACGTCCTCGTTCGCCGTGATCCCATCGACGCAGCGCTCACGCAGCGTCCGCGCCGCGTTCCGGAACATCGTCTGCGACTCCAGAATCGCATGCGCAATCACCGGCTCCATCACGTTCAGCTGCAACTGCCCCGCCTCGGCCGCCATCGTCACGATCAGGTCGTTCCCCATCGCGCGGAAACACACCTGATTCACCACCTCCGGAATCACCGGGTTCACCTTCCCCGGCATGATCGACGACCCCGGCTGCATCGGCGGCAGGTTGATCTCGTTCAGACCCGCACGAGGCCCCGACGACAGCAATCGCAGATCGTTGCAGATCTTCGACAGCTTGATCGCCAGACTCTTCAGCACCGACGAGTACAGCACGAACGCCTGCGTGTCCTGCGTCGCCTCGACCAGGTCCGGCGCCAGCTCGATCTCGAAGCCCGTCACCTCCGCCAGACGCTTCGCGCACGCCGCGCTGTACCCGGGCGCGGCGTTCAGGCCCGTGCCGATCGCCGTGCCGCCCATGTTCACCTCGTGCAGCGCCCGACGCTCAACCGCCTCCAGTGCATCCACCTCGTCGGCAAGGCTCCGCGACCACGCGCCGAACTCCTGCCCCAGCGTCATCGGCACCGCGTCCTGCAGCTGCGTCCGCCCCATCTTCACCACGCCGCCGAACGCCGTCGCCTTCTCCGCAAACGACGCCACCAGCAAACGCAACTCGGCGACCAGGTCGCGATTCAGAAGCGCAACCGCAACGTGCAGCGCACTCGGGTACGCGTCATTCGTCGACTGCGACAGATTCACATGGTCGTTCGGATGGCAGTGCTGATACTCGCCCTTCGCGTGCCCCATCAACTCCAACGCGCGATTCGCGATCACCTCGTTGGCGTTCATGTTGGTCGATGTGCCCGCGCCCCCCTGGATGCAGTCGATCGCGAACTGGTCGTGCAGCCGACCGTCGATGATCTCGCGGCATGCGCCCTCGATTCCCTTCAGAATCCCCGCATCCAGCGCGCCCACATCGTGGTTGGCCTGCGCCGCCGCGAGCTTCACCATCGCAAGCCCCCGGATCAGCGTCGGATGCTGGCTGATCGGCGCCCCCGAGATGTGAAAGTTCTCCATCCCGCGCGCCGTCTGCACGCCGTAATACGCGTCCGCCGGAACCTGCTTCTCTCCAAGCAGATCGCTCTCGACGCGCCACCCGCGACCATCACCCATCTTTTTCTCTCCCCACCCCAGGTCCCCCGGTGAAGGACGCAGCGTACAAACCGGCGCCCGGCGGCGACAACCCCCCATGAAGGGAGGATCGCAGACCACGCCCCGCGAGAGTGCGACATACCGCGACTCACGCACCGGCCCGACCGCGCCTTCCCGAGGATTTCGCCACCGGAAGGTATGGTGACGGCCGAACCGCAATCCCGGAGGCATCCCGCTATGCGCAACCCCGCAGCACCGCTCCTCACGACCATCGTCGCGTTCGCCGCACTCCTCGGCGCCCCGCAACTCGCCAGATCCCTCGCCCAGGACCGCCGCCCCGGCGTCGAGACGCAGTACGTTGAGATCGTCACCCCCGAAGTCGACGCCACCTGCGCCGCGCTCGCCGCGATCCACGCCGTCGAGTTCGGCGACCCGATCCCCGAGCTTGGCGCCGCGCGCACCACCGAACTCGCCGGCGGCGCAACCATCGCCGTCCGCGCTCCCATGCACGATCAGGAAACGCCCGTGGTTCGCCACTACACCCGGGTCGACGACCTCGACGCCGCTGTCATCGCCGCCGAAGCGGCCGGCGCGCAGATCGCCATCCCCGGCATGGAGATCCCGGGGCGCGGCCGCATCGCCATCTACCTCCTCGGCGGCAACCAGTTCGGCCTGTGGGAGCGCTGAACACTCCTGACGCCGAGAAGTTGTTGTCGATCAGCGCGAGCGCCCCGCCGCCCGCCACCGACGACTCCGCCCCGCGCCACAGACCCAGCTACCGCGAGACCATCCGCACCACGCCCAGCGCCGCCTGATCAACCGCGTCCGCCATCGCGTTGCCCGATGCGAACAGCGGCGCCGGCGAGCGCCCGCGCGAGACGAACCGCGCCAGCACCCGCCCGTCGGTCAGGTCCACGAGCTCGACATCCAGCGCCACCTCGTCGCGCCCCGCGCGCACGCCGCCCGAACTCTCCCCGGCGCTGATCATCACGACATCGAATCCGTACCGCGCCCCCGCCCCCTCGGGCACGATCCCCGCGATCAGCCGCCGCCCCACCAGCCCCTCATACAGACTCGACCGCAACTGCTGCAGCGCTCCGGCCGCCAGCCCCGACCCCGCCAGCGCCCCCGACGCCCGCACTGAAAGCGTCGCCGACGCCGCCGGATCCAGCGCCTCCGCCAGCGCCTGCTCAGGCGCAACATGCACCATCCCCCCGCACCCCGGCGCCATCAGCGCGGTGACCGCCACGACCGCCAGCACGAAAGCTCGCATCATCACCGGATAGCCTGCCATACCTGCTATAGGCCCCCGCAAGACCGGAGCTCACAAAGTGGACTGAAGAGGACTCGAATCCACGATAACGGGGTCGAGAGCCGCCGAACACCGTCCCCGCGTGCGCCCGCTGCGGCCGACCCTCGAACTCCGCAATAGCGAGCCTTTGCTTCACGACGACACCAACGGCGGCGGCGGATTCCGGATCGAATGTCGGCGCGCAGAATACGGTGCGGGCGGAACGTCGCGCGGCTCACCACAGCGTGTTGATGTACGGGTTGTTGCCCTGCAGCGCCGTGCCCGCCTGGTCCACCGGACCGAAGAAGTTGGACGACGGATTGCCCAGAAGGTAGATGTCGTCATAGACATGGCACGAGGCCAGCCGACCGCGAGCCGATTGCCAACTGATGTTGAAGCCGCTGCCGAGGTTCTCGGCGGCGATGCACTCGGAGATGTCGAAGCCCTTGGCGTCGATGGCGATCCCGTGGTCGTCGTTGAGCGCAGCGGTGCATCTGAACAGCTTCGGAGCGATCGCAAAGACACCGGCGAAGAAACCGTAACGACCGTTCGACCGAGCCGTGGAGCCGGTCACGATGCAGTGAGAGGTCAGGGCAAAGCCGTCGCCCGTGTTGTCGGATGAGGTGCAGTCCGTCGCGCGTGATCCGCGTCCGAGCAGGAAGCCCGTCGAATCACCGCCGGATGCGACGCATCCGCGGAGCGTGCTGTCATCCTCCACATTGAATCCGAAGCTCGTATTGCCCGCGGCGGTGCACGCATCGAGCGTCGAGCCCGCGGCGAGAAACACGCTCGTAAAGCCCGGGCCGGTGTTGTTGCGGGCGATGCAGGCGGTCAGCGAAGACATCGCGCCGAACTCGAATCCGCCGCTGATCTCGCCCGAGTTGTCCGCCGCGACGCAGCGCTGGAACACGGCCCCGTTCCCGGCGACGAATCCGAATCCGCCATTGCCACGAGTTGTGCAACGCTCCATCACGACATTGTTCTCAGCGGCGATTCCCGCCGAGCCGTTGCTGTAGGAGATGCAGTCGGTGATCACGCACCCGTTGCCGGCTGCGATGCCTCGAGCGCCGAACGATGACACCGTGCACGATTGCACGACACTATTGGTTGCAACGCGGATGCCGATGCCGTCACCCAGCGTCAC
>JBICHM010000104.1:0-6594 GCA_043101835.1 Phycisphaerales bacterium
GTGACGCTCGTCATGCTCGAAGCCGTGCGCGACCACTACCTGAAGACGGGCGCGCGCATCGGCGTGAAGCCCGCCGGCGGCATCCGCACCGCCAAGCAGTCGCTGCACTACCTCGTGATGGTCAAGGAGACCCTCGGCGACGACTGGCTGACGCCCGACCTCTTCCGCTTCGGCGCCAGCAGCCTGACCAACGACATCCTCATGCAGCTCGCGAGACTCCGCACCGGCCACTACATGGCCGCGCACGACTTCACGGAAGCGTGATCCCAAAGAACGGGTGCCACGCATTGCCCGAAGGGCAACGCGTGCCGCTCGCCACCCGACGACGCGACCGAACCTCGGATCATCGGGAACCGAACAATCTGACAGCGATGCCCCTCTGCCTCCCCCGCCGGCGCACGCTCGCGAAGCTCGGCCTGTTCCTGCTGGCGGGGGCGGTGGTGAATGTGGGGGTGGCGTGGGCGTGCGACTGGTGGCTCCCTCGCGCGAGGCGGGGCCACCACGGATACGGCTACGAGATGGAATGGCCGATGCAGACGCCATCGCACTGGCCGGCGCCAACGCGGCGCGATTGGATCGGCCGCGCCGGGAAAGTCCACATCACCTACATCGCTGAGGGGCCGGAGAACGATTGGGCAGAGTATGGAACGCAGAAGTCCTTGATCGGGTGGCCAGTGCCATCGCTTGCGTACCGTGTCACCTGGGAGCAATCAGAACGCACGATCGACGCCGACCAATGGCGTTGGGTGACAGGCGCCGTCGTGCTTTCCCGCGACGATGGGCTAACGCTGCTCCCGTACGCCATCCACTGGCCGGGCTTTGTCACCAATCTCATAATCTTCGGCACCGTTGCGGGCGCTGCAAAGGGCATCCGGCGCGGCGCAGGAGCGCTGCGCCGGCGCCGCGGCCTCTGCCCCCGCTGCAAGTACGCCGTCGCCGACCTCCCCACCTGCCCCGAGTGCGGCGAGACGATCCGGCGGGCTCCTGCGTCAGCCTGACGCCAACGGCACGCGTTGCCCTTCGGGCAATGCGTGGCACCCGGCCTCTGTGACTCCCGTAGGATGGTGGCATGCCCACCCACGAGCGCACCGACGCCGCCCGCAGCACCGACCGGCCCCGGGAGGGGACGCCCGCACTCCGCTTCGGCGACGCCTGGGCCTACGCCCCGGCGCCCGAATCGGTGAAGGTGGCTGTCGCCGCGAAGTACGGACACTTCATCGGCGGCGCCTTTACGAAGCCGTCGTCGGTCTTCGCCACCGTCAACCCCGCCACCGAGGAGACGCTCAGCGAGGTCGCGCTCGGGAGCGCGAAGGATGTGGACAAGGCAGTCCAGGCCGCGCGGGGCGCGCTGCCGAAGTGGGCGGGCCTGAAGCCCACCGAGCGCGCCAAGTTCCTCTTCCGCATCGCGCGGCGCATCCAGGAACGGGCGCGGGAGCTCGCCATCCTCGAGACCAAGGACGGCGGCAAGCCCATCAAGGAGTCGCGCGATGTGGACATCCCACTCGTCGCGCAGCACTTCTTCTACCACGCCGGCTGGGCCGACAAGCTGCACTACGCCTTCCCGGGGCGCGCCCCCGGCAGCGTGAGGCCCGTCGGCGTCTGCGCGCAGGTCATCCCCTGGAACTTCCCGCTGCTCATGGCGGCGTGGAAGATCGCGCCCGCCCTCGCCTGCGGCAACACGGTCGTCCTCAAGCCCGCCGAGACGACGCCCCTGACGGCGCTGCGCCTCGCCGAGATCTTCGCCGAGTGCGACCTGCCGCCGGGCGTGGTGAACATCCTCACCGGCGACGGCTCGACCGGCGCCGCGCTTGCCGGGCACACCGATGTCGACAAGATCGCCTTCACCGGCAGCACGGAGGTGGGCAAGAAGCTCGCCGCCATCGCCGCGGAGCGCGGCGTGCCGATCAGCCTCGAACTCGGCGGCAAGAGCCCCAACCTCATCTTCGAGGACGCGTCGATCGACCAGGCGATCGAGGGCATCATCCAGGGCATCTATTTCAACCAGGGCCATGTGTGCTGCGCCTGCAGCCGCCTCTTCGTGCAGGAGCCGATCCAGCGCGAGGTCGTCGAGAAGCTGAAGATCCGCCTCGCGAGCCTGCTCGTCGGCGATCCGATGGACAAGAACACGGATGTCGGCGCGATCAACAGCAAGGACCAGCTCGACAAGATCGAGCAGTACCTCGACGTCGGCGAGCAGGAGGGCGCCGAGCGCTGGAGCGCGAACGGCGAACTGCCGAAGCGCGGCTTCTGGTGCCGCCCCACCTTCTTCACCGGCGTGCAGCAGAGCCACCGCATCGCGCGCGAGGAGATCTTCGGCCCGGTGCTCGCCGTGCAGACCTTCCGCACGCCCGAGGAGGCGCTGCAGCGCGCGAACAACACGCCGTACGGTTTGGCCGCAGGCGTGTGGACGGACAAGGGCAGCAAGATCTTCGACATCGCCGGCAAGCTGGAGGCCGGCGTGATCTGGTGCAACACCTACAACAAGTTCGACGCGGCCAGCCCCTTCGGCGGCTTCAAGGAGAGCGGCTTCGCCCGCGAAGGCGGCATGCACGGCCTCCGCCCGTATGTGCGGCTCTGATCCGAACCGCGATCGAAAGATCGCGGCCCCCGCCGGAACGCGAAGCCCGCGAAGAGACGCGAAGCGGTTGAACGCAGAGGAAGACAGAGAGAGGCGGAGAGGCTGCTAGCCCCGTCTCAACGAGATACGCGATGACCAGACTCGAAGTCACCAAGACCCACAAGCTCTACATCAAGGGCGCCTTCCCGCGCAGCGAGTCCGGGCGCAGCCTGCCCGTCGCCGATGCGAAAGGGAAGGTGTACGCCCACATGTCGCACGCCTCGCGCAAGGACCTGCGCGACGCCGTGACCGCCGCGCAGGGCGCGCTGCCCGGCTGGAAGGCGCGCGTCGCCTACAACCGCGGGCAGATCCTCTACCGCATGGGCGAGATGCTCGAGGGCAAGGGCGAGGAGTTCGCGAAGGCCATCCGCGATGTGCAGGGCGTCGATCTGCGCAATGCGCGCAAGGAGGTCAGCGCGAGCGCCGACCGCCTCGTCGCCTACGCCGGCTGGGCCGACAAGTTCCAGCAGGTGCTCGGCTGCAACAACCCCGTCGCCGGCCCCCACTACAACTTCAGCGTGCCGGAGGCGACCGGCGTCATCTGCGTCGTCGCGCCGGACGAGCCCAGCCTGCTCGGCCTCGTGTCGCTGATCGCGCCGGCGCTGTGCGCGGGCAACACCATCGTTGCCGTCGGCAGCGAGACGAACCCAGTCCCCACCAGCCTCCTCGGCGAGGTGTGCGCAACAAGCGATGTGCCCGCCGGCGTCCTCAACCTCCTCACCGGGCAGCGCGAAGAACTCATCCCTCACATCGCCGGGCACCGCGACATCGACGGCGTCTTCAGCGCCAACCTCCCCGCCACCCAGGCGAAGGCCCTCCGCGCCGGCATGGCCGAGAATGTGAAGCGCGTCCGCACGATCACGGTCGACGCCGACGGCTGGACCGACCCCGGCGTCAGCGAGACGCCCTGGTGGATCGAGCCCTTCGTCGAGATCAAGACCATCTGGCACCCCGCGGCGTCGTAGCCCGAGCCGAGCCAAGCCGACCGCGCAAGCGGTTGCTCTCATGAGATCCTCTTCGTGGTGTGGAGTGCATCCGAGTGCCAATCCTCGCGCGTTGGAAGGGGCACTGGTTTCTCGCACGATCACGGGATGCATCACTCCGCGACCGGCGGGTCTCGCTGTCAGTCGGCGCTTCCATGCCCGGCGCCGACGCCTCCTGGAAGCGGTGCAACGATCTGTTGTTCGTCACGCTTGACTCAGTCGAAGGCGTCACCTTCTACCCCGAGCTCCGCTTCCAAGGTCTGATTGTGCATCCGATGAAATGGCAGTTCATGGCCGAGGAGCCCGTGCTTGTGGTCATGGCCGGCCGATGGACGCGGACGGTCTTGCCGGAGGAGGCTGAAGCGTTCATGGAATCCACACGCCAGCGACTCCATTGGACGTGGGACCATCATCATGGAAGCGGCGGCTGCGTTCATGTGGACGAACTTGAGAAGCTCGAGGGCCCGCCACCCGCTGGGCCGTTCTGACGCACTAGCTATCTGGTTCGTCCTTCGCGCAACGCCCAATGTGGATCGACCGCTCGCGCGGTCGGCTCGGTGATCGAATCCCGCCCGGCGCCGCGCGGTACAACATGAAGGGCCGGCGCGGCTCGGGGATGTCCCCCCCGCCGTTCGTGGGTGGTCCGGCCAGACCAGACGAAGGAGCGACCGATGAAGATCATCACCGGCGCCGCGGCGGCGCTGACGCTCGCGAGCGGCGCGTTCGCCCAGCAGTCCGTCCCGCGCTACGACGCCGAGACCTTCTACGACACCGAGAGCGTCAACGGCTCGTCGTTCAGCCCCGACGAGACAACCATCCTCGTCTCCAGCGACCGCACCGGTGTCTTCAACGCCTTCACGATCCCGATCACCGGCGGCCAGCCGACGCAGCTGACCAACTCGGAGACCGACGCCACCTTCGCGGTGTCGTACTTCCCGCACGACGAGCGCATCCTCGTGACCGCCGACCAGGGCGGCAACGAGCTGAACCACCTCTATGTACGCCTGCCCGACGGCACGCTGAAGGACATCACGCCCGGCCAGAATGTGAAGGCGCAGTTCGCGGGGTGGGCCGGGGACCTGCAGCACTTCTATGTGACGACGAACGAGCGCAACCCGCAGTTCTTCGATGTCTACCGCTACGACGCGGAGACCTACGAGCGCACGATGCTCTTCAGGAACGACGAGGGATTCTCGCCCGGCGACATCAGTCGCGACGGTCGCTGGATGACGCTCGGCAAGACCAACACCAACGCCGACAGCGACATCTACCTGCTCGACCTCGCCGCCGATGACGCCGAGCCGCGCCTGATCACCCAGCACGCGGGCGAGGCGCAGTACAACTCGATGACCTTTACGCCGGATTCCTCGACGCTGCTCTACGGCAGCAACGAGAACGACGACTTCACGCGCGTGTGGTCATTCGATGTCGCCACCGGCGAGCGCGAGATCCTCATCGACGCCGACTGGGACGTGATGTACGTCGGCTTCTCATGGGACGGCGCCTACCGCTACCACGCGACGAACGACGACGCCCGCACGGTCATCAGCATCATCGACACGACGACCGGCAGCCCGCTCGATCTGCCCGCGATGCCCGCCGGCGACATCACCGGCGTCAACTTCAGCCGCAGCGGCGAGAAGATGGCCTTCTACGTCAACGGCGACACCTCGCCGAGCAACCTGTACGTCATGGACATGGCCTCGAAGAAGGTCACGCGCCTCACTGACACACTCTCGAAGAAGATCAACGAGAAGCACCTGGTCTCGAGCGAGGTCATCCGCTTCCAGTCCTTCGACGGGCTCGAGATCCCCAGCCTCCTCTACAAGCCGAAGGGCGCGAGCGCCCAGAACCCGGCGCCGATGATGCTCTACATCCACGGCGGCCCGGGCGGGCAGACACGCACCGGCTACAACCCCGTCATCCAGCACCTCGTGAACCATGGCTACGCCATCCTCGCCGTGAACAACCGAGGCTCCAGCGGCTACGGCTCCGCGTTCTTCCATATGGACGACAAGCGCCACGGCGATGTCGACCTCAAGGACTGCGTGTGGGGCAAGCGCTGGGCCGCCGAGACGCTCGACTGGGTCGACGCCGACAAGATCGGCATCATGGGCGGCTCCTACGGCGGCTACATGACCGCAGCGGCCCTGGCCTTCCACCCCGAGGAGTTCGCCGTCGGCGTGAACATCTTCGGCGTCACCAACTGGCTGCGCACGCTCGAGAGCATCCCGCCGTGGTGGGCCGCGTTCCGCGACAGCCTCTACGACGAGCTCGGCGATCCCGCGGAGGACCGCGACCGCCTCTACGCGATCAGCCCCCTCTTCCACGCCGAGAACATCGTCCGCCCCCTCATGGTCATCCAGGGCGCCAACGACCCGCGCGTGCTGCAGGTCGAGAGCGATGAGCTGGTGGACGCCGTACAGGAGAACGGCGTGCCCGTCGAGTACATCGTCTTCCCCGACGAAGGTCACGGCTTCCGGAAGAAGGAAAACCGCATCCGCGCGAGCGAGGGATACGTCTCCTTCCTTGATCGGTACCTGAAGGGCGACTGACGCGGCGCGACAATCTGTGATCGTTCACAACGCCCCGGCGCGATGCGCCGGGGCGTTGTCGTCGTATCGGCAGAGCCCGCCCTACAGCGCCCGCTCGCCGCGCCTCGCGAGGATCAGCACACCCAGTCCGAGCCCGCCGGCGCCAAAGGCGAGGAGCGACGCCGCGGGAACGAGCATGTCGGCCGCCGCGCCGCCGCGCCAGATCGCCTGCTCGAAGGCCACGATCGCCCATTTCACGGGGCTGACGCTGCCGACGCGCTGCAGCCACGCCGGCATGAACATCAGCGGCACCATCGCGCCGCCGACCATCGCGAAGGGCATGACCATCGCCCAGCCTGCGCCCGCGACCCCCTGCTCCGTGCGCCCGAGTGTGCTGATGAACATCATGATTCCCGTAAAGCACACCGCCACGCACAGCGAGGCGACGATGAGCGCCGGC
>JBICHM010000105.1:0-3047 GCA_043101835.1 Phycisphaerales bacterium
AGCGCGGCGCAGGCGCCGGTGCCGCATGCGGCGGTCGCCCCGGCGCCGCGCTCCCAGGTGCGGACGGTCAGTCGGTCGGGCGCATCGACGCGCACGAACTGCACGTTCATCCGTTCGGGAAAGGCGGCGTGGCGCTCGAGCGCCGCGCCCTCGCGCTCGAGGTCAACCGATCCCAGATCGTCCACGGGCACGACGAAGTGCGGGTTTCCCGCGCCGATGAAGACCCCCCGCCTGCCGAGCGCCCCGAAGCGTGGCGTCCCGGCATTGCCGACCGAATCGATGCGGTCGAGGGCCTCAACGCGCACCGGCAGGCGCGTGACATCGATCGTCGGCGCGCCCATCGCGATCTCGGCGGCCTCGAATCGATCGCCCGCCATCCAGATCGTCGCCTCGCGCACGCCGGCGCCGGTCCGGATGCGCATCGACGGACCGGGCAGGTGGCCGCGCTCGACGAGCAGTCGCGCCGCGCAGCGCAGCCCGTTGCCGCAGATGACCCCGTCGGAGCCGTCGGCGTTGCGGATGCGCATGTCGCAATCCGCATCCGCCTCGTCAGGCGCAAGGAGAATCAGCCCATCGGCGCCGACGCCCGTGCGCCGGTCGCACATCGCGATGGCGAGGCGATCGAGATCCTCACGACGCGCAAGCGGCGGGTCGTGGAACGCATCGAGAATGACAAAGTCGTTCCCCAACCCGTGCATCTTGATGAACGGGATCACGCGCGGCGCTCCGGCAGGCGCGCCGCGATGGCGCCGGCGAGGCGCGCGTTGGATTCGACGAGCGCGATGTTCGCGCGCAGCGTGGCGCCCGCCGAGACCTCGTGCAGTGCGCCGAGCAGCGCCGGCGTGGCTCGACGGCCGGTCGCGCCCGCTTCGTGGGCGCGGCGTTCGGCCTCGGCGAGCCAGCGCGACCAGTCGGAGGCGTCGATCTCCGCCGGCTCCGGGATGGGGTTGGCGACCAGCACACCCCTGCCGCTGCGCCGCAGCTCGAGGTCGACGTACGACGCGAGCTCCCCAAGGTCGTCGAAGCGCGCATCGAGCGGGGCAGCGTCGCTCTCCCGCCGGTAGAAGGCCGGAAAGACATCCGTCCGCCAGCCGACGCAGGGCACGCCAAGCGTCTCCAGCGCCTCGCGCGTCGCGCTGACATCGAGGATCGACTTCACCCCGCTGGCGACAACCGCGACGGGCCACTTCGCGAGCGCTCCCAGGTCGCTGCTGATGTCGGGGTGCAGGTGGAAGCCCCGATGCACGCCGCCGAGGCCGCCGGTCGCGAAGAGTCGGACGCCCGCGCGCGCGGCGAGCTCTGCGGTGGCGCTCACCGTGGTCGCGCCCGCGAGGCGTCGCGCGAGCACGACGCCGAGATTGGAGGCGTTCGTCTTCACCGCGTCGGCCTCGAGCAGGCGTCCGAGTTCGGCGTCGTTCATGCCGACGATCGCGGTCCCGTCGAGCAGACCGACGGTGGCGGGCTGCCCGCCGCCGTCGCGCACCGCGCCGTCGAGCGTGCGCGCGAGCGCCGCGCCCTCGCTGCGCGGCACGCCGTGGGCGAGCAGCGTCGTCTCAAGCGCGACGCTTTGCGCCGACGTCCTCGCGCGCAACCAGTTGCCGATGGTGACCTCGTTCACCCGCGCAGCATCGCAGGGCGCGACGGCTGCGCCAACGCGGCGGCCCTACCATCCGCCCGGAGGTGTGCGACCGGCGGCGACGCCCGTCCGTACCACGATCGAAGAGAGACGCCGGCGACGCCGGCGAAACGCGCCCGCTCGCGGCGCACCGATTTCCGGAGCAGATCCATGCGGAACAGTGTTCTCGCCATCGCCGCCACCCTTGCGCTCGCGGGCAGCGTCCACGCCGGCGTCGTGCTCGAGCCCTATCTCAGCGGCCTCTCCAGCCCGCTTGGCTTCGTGCAGGACCCGTCCGACGACCAGGTGCAGTACATCCTTCAGCAGGATGGGGTGATCCGCGTCGTCGAGAACGGCGTCCTGCTGCAGACTCCCTTCGTCGATCTCTCCGGACCGGTCGGCGCCAGCACGGGCGAGACGGGCCTCCTCGGCCTCGCCTTCCCGCCCGACTACGCCACAAGCGGCGTCTGCTATGTCTCCTACACCGACGCCAACGACGACAGCGTCATCGCGCGCTTGTCGCGCTCCGCGACCGACCCGCTCCAGGCGGACCTCGGCACACTCACACCGATCCTCCAGCAGTTCCAGCCCGCCGACAACCACAACGGCGGCCACATCGAGTTCGGGCCAGACGGCATGCTGTACATCGCCTTCGGCGACGGCGGCGGTTCGGGCGACATCGATGGCAACGCGCAGAACCGCGCCAACCTGCTCGGCTGCATCCTGCGCATCGATGTCAGCGACACGGGCCTCGCCGGGTACACCGTGCCCACGAACAACCCCTTCGTCGGCGACGCGGGCGTACAGCCGGAGATCTGGTCCTACGGCCTGCGCAACCCGTGGCGCTTCACATTCGACACCGGGGTCTGCGGCACGGGCGCCATGCTCATCGCCGATGTCGGGCAGGGCGCGCGCGAAGAGGTGAACTACGAGCCCGCCGGCGAAGACGGACGCAACTACGGCTGGAACTGCAAGGAGGGATTCCTCGACTTTCTCGGCTGCGCCCCACCCGCCGGCGAATCGTTCACTGACCCGATTCTCGATTACCCCCACACCATCGGGCAGTCGATCACCGGCGGGTATGTGTATCGCGGCGCACGGATGTCGCAATACAAGGGGCGGTACTTCTACGCGGACTTCATCACCGGGCGCATCTGGTCGGTGGATGTCACGGGCGGCGTGGCGAGCGACAACCAGGAGCACCTCGATACAAGCATCTTCATCTCGTCATTCGGACGCGACGCCGCGGGCGAGCTGTACATCCTCGACTACTTCGGCGGGCAGGTGCTCCGCCTGACCCAGACCGAGGCACAGGAAAACCTGAACACCGATCCGATCATCGACGGGGCGGACCTGGGCATCCTGCTCGGCAACTGGGGGCAGCCGTGCGCAGTCGGCGACAACAACAACGACGGGACCGTCGACGGCGCCG
>JBICHM010000106.1:0-5074 GCA_043101835.1 Phycisphaerales bacterium
GGGTAGCATGCATCCGTGTCGCGCCCGTTCTGCGCCCCGCGCAGAACTGGGCGATCTGTTTCACGGAGTCCTCAGAGGAGAGAACACATGAGGCCATTCCTCACCGCGTGCGCCGCCGGCGCCGCCCTGCTCGCGGCGGATCTCGCCGGCGCCATGGGGCCGCCCCCGGCCCACAACTTCATCGGCGCGCCCATGAGCGGCGCCAACGAGGTCCCGCCCGTCGAAACCTGCGCCGAAGGCGCGACCCAGGTCAAGTACAAGAACGGTGTCCTCACCTTCAAGGTGAATGTCGAAGACATCGACGATGTCGTCGCCGCGCACCTCCACTTCGGGAAACCCGGCGAGAACGGCCCCGTCCTTGTCACCCTCTACGAGGCGCCGCCCCCGCCCCCCGAGAATGCGCGCTACGACGACGATGACGATGATCACGACGATGACTACGACAACGATGAAGACACCCTCGCCTTCGGCGCCATCAGCGATGACGATGTCGAAGATGTCGAGGGCGTGACCTTCGCCGACGGCAGCGAGTTCGACGGATCCGCCGACGGCCTTCTCCGTCTCCTCCGCGAAGGTTCGATCTATGTGAATGTCCACACCGCCCTGAACCCCTCCGGCGAGATCCGCGCCCAGCTCCGCGGCAACGGAACCGGCGGCCCCAACCCCAACCGGGGCAACGGCGATCTCTGCGACGACGATGACGACAAGGACTGCGACGACGACTGCGACTGCGACTGTGAGTGCGACGACGACGGCGACAGCGACGTCGACTGCGACGACGCCCGCCGCGGCGATCTCAACGGCGATGGCGTCATCGATGAGAAGGACCTCCGCATCCTCCTCGACAACTTCACGACCGACAACGAAGACGCCTCGAGCGATGACGATGACGAGGACGAAGCCCCGCGCCGGCGCGGGCGCCGCGGCATGATCCCCGTGGGCCGCTGATCAGCCCGGCCTCTCGACCCACCAACCGCACCGGCGGGGCCCCGCGCCCCGCCGGTTTTTCGTTGCGCATCACCCCGATGCCGCACCCGCGCCGCGCCCGGCAGCGCGCGCTCCGCGCGAACCGCCGGCGCCGCCGAGCCTCCGTAGTGTCGCACACGCTGCGCACGGGCCCGCGTGGGGCGCCCGCCGCGCAGCCGCTGGGAGAACTCCGCCATGGCAAACCCGCTCACAGCGCCGCGATGGTCGCCGTACGCGGTCGGCGCAGGCATCGGCGTCCTCTCGTGGATCACCTTCGCCTGGATGGGCAAGGCCCTCGGCACATCGACCACCCTCGTCCGCGCCGCCGGCGCCATCGAAGGAACCATCAGCGAACAGCACGTCCGCGAGACCGAATACCTCGCCAAATACATCGTCGGCAAACCCGTCGTCGACTGGCAGTTCGCGCTCGTCATCGCGCTCGCCCTCGGCGCCGGCCTCGCCGCGCTCCTCGGCCGGCGCGCAGCGGGGGGGAAGTTCGTCGAAACCGTCCCCGGTCTCTGGGCCTGGCGCTTTGGAAAGAGCAAGGCGCTCCGTTACACCGCCGCGTTCACCGGCGGCGCCATCCTTCTCTTCGGCGCACGCATGGCCGGCGGCTGCACCAGCGGGCATGCCATCAGCGGCGGACTCCAACTCGCCGTCTCCAGCTGGATCTTCACCATCGCCATGTTCATCACCGGCATCATCACCGCATTCGCGCTCTTCGGCGGGAAAGGACGCAGCCATGTTTGACAGCGCCTTCTTCGCCTCCCCGCGTGAACTCGCCCTCGGCACCATCACCGGCCTCATCTTCGGCTTCCTTCTCCAGAAGGGCGCCGTCACGCGCTACCGCGTCATCCTTGGCCAGTTCCTCCTCACCGACTTCACCGTCGCAAAGGTCATGGGAACCGCCATCGTCACCGGCGCCATCGGCATCTACGCCATGCTCGCGCTCGGCGTAATCGAATCCGCCGACATGCACCTGAAGAGCGCCACCGTCTGGGGCAACCTCATCGGCGGCGTCGTCTTCGGCGTCGGCATGGCCATCCTCGGCTACTGCCCCGGAACCGGCGTCGGCGCAATCGCCGACGGCTCGCGCCACGCCATCTTCGGCGTCCTCGGCATGCTCGCCGGCGCAGCCCTCTACGCCGAAGTCCACACCTGGGTGAACGAGAAGCTCCTCAAAGTCAACGACCTCGGCAAGGTCACCCTCAGCCAGGAATCCGGCCTTTCACCCTGGTGGCTCATCATCGCCATGGCCATCGTCGCCGCCGTCGGTTTCGGCGCACTCGAACGCTGGGAACGCAGACGCGCCGCCAACTGAACCGCGATCGAGAGATCGCGGCCCCCAGCGCACAACAACACACGCCTTTCCACCCCGCGGCCTCCGGCGCTCATAGCATGCGTCGGAGGCCGCTTGCATGACCAGCAACAACGACGCATCACCCTTCGACTGCGTTGACGCGACCGTCGACAAAGCCACCCGAACGCTCGGCTACAGCGAGGAAATCAGCACGCTCCTTCGCTCGCCCTATCGGCAACTTCAGGTCGATGTGCCGCTGCGCACGAAGGCCGGCAAGGTCCGCGTCTTTCGCGCCTATCGCGTGCAGCATTCCAACAGCAGAGGCCCCTTCAAGGGCGGCCTCCGCTTCCACGACGGCGTCAACCTCGACCACTTCCGCGCGCTCGCCAGCCTCATGACCTGGAAGACCGCCCTCGTCGATGTCCCCTTCGGCGGCGCCAAGGGCGGCATCGACTGCAACCCGCGCGAACTCGACGCCGAAGACCTCGAAACCCTCACCAAGCGATTCACCGTCAAGATGGACGGCCTCATCGGCCCCGACACCGACATCCCCGCGCCCGACATGGGCACCGGTCCACGCGAGATGGCATGGATCTACGAGGCCTACAGCCAGCGCTTCGGAATCGAACCCGGCGTCGTCACCGGCAAGCCCCTCACCCTCGGCGGCTCCGAAGGACGCGTCGAAGCGACCGGGCGCGGCGTCGCGCTCGCAACCAGACTCGCCGCCGAGGACTGCGGCGTCGAACTCAGCGGTGCACGCATCGCCATCCAGGGATTCGGCAATGTCGCCGCATACGCCGCGAAGAACCTCGCCGACGCCGGGGCGCACGTCGTCGCCGTCAGCGGCTCCGCCGGCGCCGTCTACAAGGAAGACGGGCTCGATATCCCCCGCATCCTCGAGAAGACGCGCGAAGGCGACGACCGCAAGAGCGTCACCGAGATCGACCACGGCGGAAAACAGATCGACAACGACGAGCTCTTCGCCCTCGACTGCGACATCCTCATCCCCGCCGCGATGGAAGGCGCCATCAACTCCGGCAACTGCGACGCCGTCAACGCCCGGCTCGTCGTCGAAGGCGCAAACGCCCCCGTCACCTGCGAGGCCGACGAGTACCTCAGCGAGAACGGCGTCGCCGTCGTCCCCGACATCTTCGCCAGCGCCGGCGGCGTCATCGTCTCCTACCTCGAGTGGGTCCAGAACCGCCAGCGCTACCGCTGGACGCTCGACCGCGTGAACGAGGAACTCGACGACCACATGCGCCGCGCCTGGAGCGCCCTCCACCAACGCGCCCGACGCGACGAGACCACCTACCGAACCGCCGCCTACCGCATCGCCGTCGGACGCGTCGCCGAAGCCGCGACCCTCCGAGGCTTCTGACCCACCAACCTCTCCCCCGGCCCGCCGGGGGAGGTGTCGGCGCAGCCGACGGAGGGGGCTTCGCCACCTTCCAGACCGCTTCGCGTTTCCACCCACGACACCCCAACCACCCCTCCGTCGCTTCGTCGCGCAATCGCTCCGTCGCACTCCGCGATGTACAATCTCCCCGTCCAGCCGCCCGACGCCGGCGCACTCCGGCGGGCGCCCTCCGGCCGTGCAAGGCCCGCGCCCCGTCACCCGCGCCCGCACACCATTCGGCGGCAGAAGCGACACCCCACACACATGCTCCGCCTCACGCTCGTCGTGCTCGCGATCACGATCGCCGCCGTCGTGGTCAGCAACCTCCTCCCGCCCGGACTCGCCGCCGACTGCGCGCTCATCGTCGGCGCATCCACCGGCGTCTTCACCGCCGGCATGCTCTTCCTCCTCCTCGTCCAGGCCATCAGCCCCATGCGCGAGGAAGACGAAGCCGAAACCCCCGCCCAGCCCCCGACCCAACACCGCCGCGCCGCGTAACGCGCAATCCCTCCCCCCGAGGCAGAGGTCGACGAGCGCAGCGAGCCGCCACGACTCCGTGCCTTCGTGCCTCAGTGCCTCCGTCCCTTCCCGGAGGAACACCCCACACCTCGCGCCGGTTGCACCCTGAGCCACCAGCGCGCACTGTCACTGCGCGCACCATCACAGAAGGAGCAACCCCATGACCACCAGGCTCACCCTCGTCGCGGCGCTCGCACTCGGCCTCGCCGGCGGCGTCCTCGGCGCACGCTTCAACGCCGCGCCCGTCGCCCACGCCCAGCCCGCCAACGCCCCTGAGCGCCTCAACATCCTCTGGACCAGCGGCGATCCCGATGTCGCCCACCGCGTCGGACTCATGTACACCCACGCCGCCAAGGCGAACGAGTGGTTCCCCGAAGTCCGGCTCATCGTCTGGGGCCCCTCCCAGCGACTCCTCGTCGCCGACAAGGACATCCAGGCCAAGGTCGCCGCCATGCGCGAGAGCGGCGTCATCGTCGAAGCCTGCATCGCCTGCGCCAACTCCTACGGCGTCGCCGACGACCTCCGCGAACTCGGCCTCGAAGTCAAACCCATGGGCGTCCCCCTCAGCGATATCCTCAAGAACGACGAGCACCTCATCACCTTCTGACTGCTCCCTCTCCCGCACCGCGGGAGAGGGGCGGGGTGAGGGTGGCGAGACCGCGAGCGCAGCGAGCCACAGAATCACGCCAAGGTCAGCCGGCCGCTGTAGACCGGCACGTCGACCTCCTGCAAAAAGAAGGGCAGGGCGCCGATGTGGTCTTCGTGTCCGTGGGTCAGCAGGACCGCGTCGAGGCGATCCAAGTTGTCCATCACGTAGGTCCAATCCGGCAAAATAATGTCGACGCCGAATTCGTCCTCCGGGAAGGTCAGCCCGCAGTCGACCAAGAGCATCG
>JBICHM010000107.1:0-3084 GCA_043101835.1 Phycisphaerales bacterium
CCGCTTCCGCAGCTGACGATCGCGCGTCGCGGCGCGGAGGCGACGGCGCTGGGCGCCCTGTGCCGCGACCTCCGCTGGTTCAGCGCGACGCCGATGGACGGGCTGCTGCTCGTAGAGGGTGTCGGGCCCGAGTGCTCGGCCTCCATCGCGATCGACAGGGCCACCTGGCGCCTCGCCGCCGCGACGCTGCGCGGGCGCGCTGCCGACGGCCCGATCAATGTTGAGATCCGTGTCGAGTCCTTCGATCCCGGTCCGCCAGCGCAATGGATGCTCGATGACGACGGCCTCTCGCTGGTCGGATCCGTCGCGGACCTCGCGCCGCGCTCCGGCGATGTCGGCGTCGGTGAGAGGGCGCCGGACCTGCTCCTGCTTACGCGCGAGGCGCTCCCCTCGCGCCTGGGCGACGCGATCGGCGACGGCGGTGCGCTGCTCGTTCTGTTCCGAGAGGACACGCCCGGGGCGCGTGATGCGCTCCGCGCGGCGCAGGCGATTGTCGAGGCCCATCCGGCGGTCGGGCTCACGCTCGGCGCCGTGCTGCCCGCGATCGGCGTCGAGCCACTGGCGCGCCTGGCCGAACTGTCGCGCGATTGGGGCGAGGATCTCCGCTGGACCGTTTCAGCCGAGACGACACTCGGGCGTTTCGCCCCGGACTCAGTCGGTGTGCTCGTCGCCGTGGACGGCGAGGGCGTCGTCCGCCTCATCGAGCCAATTGAAAACCGGGCCGGCGATGGCGAGTCGCTGGCCCGGCGAGTTCGTTCGGCGCTCGGCCTCGAGGCCGATGCGTCCGGCGATGGCGAGCGTTGAGCGTCAGTTGACTGTCAGCGTCCGCAGGTACTCCGCCAGGGCGCGTCGGGCATTGACGAGTTCGCGCTGCGCGCCGTCGATCGTCTCGATGATTGTCTCGAGGCGCGACTCCTGCTCGCTGAGCTTCTGGCTGTACCGGGCCCAGAGGTCGCTGTTCCGCCCGACGCTGTTCATGTTCTGGCGGATGCGGTTCTGGTCATTGAAGATCTCCTGACGCTCCTGCTCGAACTCGCGGATGCGCAGCTCGATGGCGTTCACGCCGCCCTGGAGGTCCATGGCGCGCTGCACCGCGGCGACCACCTCGGACGAGACCTTTCCGTTCCTCGAGTACACCAGCAGCGTCTCGACGGGAATGCTCGTGACGCCCATCGTCGTGCGATCGATGCGCTCGATCTCGACGGCGAAGTCCACCGTCTCGCCGGGCTCCAATGTCACCTCGAAGCGGTAATGGGTGTCGGTCTCCGACACCGGGCGAAGGTCGCTGGCGATATCCCAGCCGTGCGTCCGCTCGTGCTCGATCAGCACGGTGCGTGGGCGCGACCCGTCGTGGTTGGTCAGCGTGTACTCGGTCGTCTGGCTCTGGCGCATCTGCCGGAGCAGCGAGCCGTTGATGATGCGGATCGACTGCACCTCGCTGCCGTGCTGGACCTCGCGAGCCGTCTGCAGATCCTGGTCAACCGCGAAGGAGAGCAGCCGGTCCTGGTTCCGCGCCGTGCTCTCAATCATCGCGTCGCCGGCGTAGCGCCCGCCGTCGTAGATCGCCAGCGGCCCGGCCATCAGGTGCATGTTGGTGTCATTCTCGAGTTCGACGCCCTTCATCGGGTGCGGGGTGGCGCCATTCGGCGTCCAGATCGTCACACGCCGGCCGTCGATGGGGGCGCTCATGATCGGCAGCATCGCGCTCTGCCCGCGCTCGATGGAGACCGGCTCGTCGAGGGTGAAGAAGAACTGCTCGCCGACATCGCCGGCGCTCGCCGCGGCTCCGGCGAGCATCGTCTGGAACGCATCCTGCGGCACGCCTCCGGCGCTTGGTGACGGCGCCGACGCCCCGACGCTGTCGGCCATCATCTCCATCGCGCGACGCCCACTCGCCTTGCTCAACTGCTCGCGAAACTCGTTGCGCGCCGGCTCGTCCATCGATTCTTCGAGCTCGGCGAACCGCGCATCGTCATAGATCGTCGGCCCGACATTCGCGAGCACCGGCGGCGCCAGGTCCGGGCGCGCCAGGTGGTAGGGAGTCTGCAGATCCATCGTGAACGACACCGGGCGCCCCGCCGCGAGCGACAGCTCGACGCCCTCCCAGTCGGAGTCGGTCGCGTTCTCGACGATCGCCCAGGCGTGGATGGTCGGCTCTCCGCCGGTCGCGTCCGGCAGGACGAGGCGGTAGGAGGTCTTCCAGATCGGCGCCTCGAGCGTGTAGGCGACCGCGACGCGTCGATCGCCGTCGCCTCGGAAGTCGATCTCCACCTCAGAGAGGTTGTCGGTGCGATGGGTTGCGACCGTTTCAAGAGCGCGCCGCAGCTCGTCGGCGAGATCGGGGTCGAGCAGCTCGAAGGAGAGGATCTCCAGCTGGGGCACGGCGCGCACGCCGGCGGGCGTCAGCAGCGTGACGAACCAATCGCGCGTGACGGACGGGTGATCGCCCCCACCGAGGGTGGTCATACGCTCCTCGGCGCCGAGAATGCTGCCCTCGATCTCACCCTGCGGCGTACGGATGCGGATGCGCTCGCCCCGCAGCTGCTTGAGCAGGTCGATCGTCGTGCCCTCGAGGCGGAAGGAGAATCGGTCCATCCGCTGGCCGAGCGTCTGCTTGTGCTGGTAGTTCACGCCGCCGACGCGCCCGCCCCCGAGGTCGAAGACGACCATCGACTTGAGCACATCATTGATGCGCTCGGTCTCGAAGCGCACACCAATGAGCGCGTCGCCGGCCACCGTGCCTGCGTGCTCGAAGTAGCCGACGCCGGAGCGGTAGAGCGTGACGCGCTCGACCGGAAGATCGGCGCCGGCGAAGGCCGGAGTGGTCATCGAAACCGCGCCGCCCGCGGCGAGCGCGAGGGCGAGAGTCGGCGTCAGGGCGGAACGGTTCGGGACGGTGCGTGCCATGCTTCGGCCTCCTGTGCGTCGTTGGTGACAGGTGAACTGACGCGCCGGGCCGCGCGCGGTTCCACCGGTTCCCATCGGCGACATCGCCCCCGTAGAATCGCCACCTTCCATGGCTTCCAACCGCAACGGCGCCAACGACACTCTCGGACCTGCGGCTTCCCCGGGCCTCGGCGAGGG
>JBICHM010000108.1:0-23368 GCA_043101835.1 Phycisphaerales bacterium
CCGATCTCGTCGCGCTCACCCACATCGCCGGCATCGACGACGCCGGGCCCGACGCGCTCACATTCATCCGCGACGGCAGGTACGCGGCGCGGTGGGCCGAGAGCCGCGCGGGCGCGGCGATCGTCACGCGCGGGCTCGAGGCGGATCTCGAGCCGGGCGTCGCGCGCGCGTTGCTCATCGTCGACGACGCCGACATGGCGCTCGTCCGGCTGCTCGAGGTCATCACGCCTGCCCACGTTGCGCCTCCGCCGGGTGCGCACGCGACGGCGGTGGTGGACGCCTCGGTTACGCTCGGCGACGGGGTGCGCCTCGGCCCGCACGTGTCGATCGGGCCGGGCAGCCGCATCGGCAATGGCGCGGTGCTCTGCGCCGGCGTGCGGATCGGCGCGCAGGTGACGATCGGCGCCGGGTGCGACCTCCGGGCCGGCGTGGTCATCGAGGACCGCTGCACGCTGGGGGATCGCGTGCTCATCCACCCCAACGCGGTGATCGGGGCCGATGGCTTCGGCTACCGCCCGGGGCCGACGGGGCCGGTGAAGATCCCCCACGCCGGGGCGGTCGCGATCGGCGACGATGTGGAGATCGGCGCGGGCACGGCGATCGACCGGGGGAAGATGTCCGACACCCGGATCGGGGCGGGCACGAAGATCGACAACCTCGTCCAGATCGGCCACAACTGCGAGATCGGGCGTGGCTGCATTCTCTGCGGCCAGGTGGCGTTGGCGGGGTCTGTTCGGGTCGGTGATTTCGCCACACTTGGCGGCGGGGTCGGAGTACGGGATAATGTCCGGATCGGGGCGCGGGCCAAGGTTGGGGCCCGCAGCGGGGTCATGGCCGACATACCTGATGACGGCGAGTGGGTCGGGGCTCCAGCCGCCCCGTACCGCGACGCCATGCGGAGCTACGCGGCCGTACGTTCCCTCCCGGAGACGCTGAAGCGCATCGACCGAGCATTGAAGAGCCTCGGTGCGCCGCCCGACACCCCATGAAGCCCACTGCACGTCAGCACACCCTCGCCGCGCCGGCGACCATTTCCGGTCGCGGGCTCTTCAGCGGCGAGCCGGCGACCATGACGATCCGTCCCGCCGAGATCGGCGAGGGCGTGCGATTCGTGCGCACCGATCTGCCCGGCGCCCCGGAGATCCCCGCGCTCGTCGAGCACGTCGTGCCGCGCCCGCGCCGGACCGCGCTGCAGGTCGGCGAGGCGTCGGTCGAGACGGTGGAGCACTGCCTCAGCGCGCTGGCCGGGCTGGGCGTTGACAATGCGCGGATCGAGATCGACGCCGGCGAAACGCCGGCGGTTGACGGGTCGGCGGCGCCCTTCGTCGCGGCGATCCAGAACGCCGGCCTCGTCGAGCAGGATGAGGAACGCAGCCCCATCGTCGTGCGCGAGCCGATCATGATCCGCGAGGGCGACGCGACGATCGCCGCGTTCCCCAACGGCGGCGCCGGGATGGACCTGCTCTTCGACCTCGACTACGACGGTCGCGGGCCGATCGGGCGCCAGATCCATGCCTTCACGCTCGACCCGCAGTCGTACGTCGAGAAGATCGCGCCGGCGCGCACCTTCGCGCGGCTCGCCGAAGCCGAGGCGATGCGCGAGCGCGGCATGTGCACGCACCTGACGCCGAAGGACATGCTCGTGCTCGGCGACTCCGGGCCGATCGACAACGCGCTGCGTTTCGAAGACGAGCCGGTGCGCCACAAGCTGCTCGACCTGATCGGCGATCTCTCGCTGACCGGGCGCCCGGTGCACGCGCGCATCGTCGCCAGCCGCAGCGGCCACGCGCTCAACCAGCGCATGGCGCAGGCGCTGCTCGAGCAGGAGCAGGCCGAGCAGACGCGCGATCTGCAGAAGCCGGCGATGGACATCCGCCAGGTGCTGCGCCTCCTCCCGCACCGCTACCCGATGGTCCTGATCGACCGGGTGGTGGAGATCGAGGGCGATCGGCGCGCCGTCGGCATCAAGAACGTCTCGATAAACGAACCGTTTTTTCAGGGCCACTACCCCGGCGCTCCCATCATGCCCGGGGTGCTCATCGTGGAAGCGATGAGCCAGCTGGCCGGCCTCATGCTGAGTCAGAAACTGGAAAGGGCCGGAAAAATCGCGGTCCTGCTCAGCCTGGACCGCGTGAAGCTGCGCCGCAGCGTCACGCCCGGCGATCAGTTGGTGATCGAGACGCACGCCGTGCGCGCCAGCAGCCGCTTCGGCGATGTCGAAGCGCGCGCGTTCGTCGCCGGAAGACTCGTGGCCGAGGCCAAGATCAAGTTTATGATGGTTGACGCGGAGCAGGAGTAGTCATGCCAGCGTCCACGATGCAAGAAACCGTGCACCACACCGCGGTGATCGACCCCGACGCCGAGATTCATCCCTCGGCGCGGATCGGCCCGTACTGCGTCATCGGCGCGGGCGTCACCATCGGCGCGAACTGTGTGCTCCACAACCACGTCACCATCGAAGGCCCGACGCATCTCGGTGAAGAGAACGTCGTCTACCCCTTCGCCGTGCTCGGCGCGGAGCCGCAGGACCTCAAGTTCAAGGGCTCGGCCACCGAGCTGGTCATCGGCGACCGCAACCGCATCCGCGAGCACGTGACGATCCATCGCGGCACCGAGGTCGGCGGCGGCAAGACCGTCGTCGGCAGCGACTGCCTGCTCATGGTCGGCGCGCACATCGCGCACGACTGCGTCATCGAGGATCAGGTCGTCATCGCCAACAGCGCGATGCTCGGCGGGCACACGCACGTCGAGGTCGGCGCGACGATCGCCGGCGGCGCCGGCATCCACCACTTCACCTCCATCGGGCAGTACGCCTTCGTCGGCGGCATGGCGCGCATCAGCAAGGATGTGCCGCCCTTCCTCGTCGTCGAGGGCGCGCCCGCCGAGCCCCGCAAGGTCAACACCACCGCGCTCGTGCGCCGGGGCTGGTCGCCCCAGGAGGTCGAGGCCGTGCGTCAGGCGTTCAAGCGCCTCTTCCGCAACCTCGACACGCCCATGCAGGTGACGATGGACGATCTGCGCGCCATCCCCAACCAGTTCCCCAGCGTCGTGCGCCTCTGCGACTTCATCGAGCGCATGCAGCTCGGCGTGCACGGGCGCTACCGCGAGTGCCTGCGCGACAGCCACGTGGCGCCGCGCTACCGCTGATCGGTCGTCCCTGAATTAGTAGTCCCGCCCGCGCACGCCCAGCGGCGTGTCGTGGTGGATGCGCCCCGTCGGCCACGTCCAGCGCGAGCCCCACGCGTCGCTCGAACGCGGCGCCAGGCAGGGCGCCGGGTCCGCCGCTTCGCCGTCGCGCAGCGCAAAGGCCGAGTTGTCGACGAACAGCACCGGGCGCGTTGACTCCGGGCCGGGGTCGGCGCCGAGGTAGGCGCGGTCCGCGTCGTAGAGCAGCGTCTTGCGCGACGGAAACGCCACCTCCGCCACGCGCGTCGCCCGGAACACGCCGGGCTCGCCGGGGAGCGCCGCTTCCAGGTCTGCGCTCAGCGGCTCGCTCGGAGCGGCCCCGGCGATGGGCCACGAGTCCGGGTCCGCCACGAACGAGTTGCTGTAGCGGTACGACACGCTGCTCGATGTGCCCCACGCCTCCGGCCGGCCGTCGAGTGGGAACGCCAGCGGCGCGCTGCCGGGCGAGCGCGCCACCTCTGCGCCTTCGCTCCAGGTATCGCCTACGGGCACGCGTGCGAACCACAGCGTCTCGCGCGCCCACACCGGCGCGCCGCCGTCGCCGATGCGCTGCGTCGGCGCCGGCGCCGACGGGCCGAGGGGCAGGTCTTCACCGGCCTCGATGAAAGGGAACCGGCCGTCGCTGAAGGTCGTGTAGGAGGCGAATCCCTCGCCGATCTGGCGCAGGTTCGCCAGCGACTTCGCCTCCGCGGCTTCCACGCCCCCGCGCGTGAGATACAGCACGCTGACGACGAGCAGCACGGCGAGCACCCCCACGCCTGTCAGCGTGTCGCGCAGGGTTGCGCCGCGCCGGCGCACGGTGGGGCGAGTCGCGTCCATGGCGACAGTCTCGCCGACGGCGGCGGGGACGCAAGTGGCGAATCGGCGGACCGTCGCGGCTAGACTCCCCGCTCCCATGCCACTCCTGCAAGCGGTCAACCTGCGTCACGCCTACGGCGCCGACATCATCCTCGATGGGGCCAATGTCACCATCGAGCCGGGGGAGCGGGTCGGCCTCGTGGGGCGCAACGGCGCCGGGAAGTCCACCCTCGTGCGCGCGCTCTCGGGCGATCTGAAGCCCGACGCCGGCGAGGTGTCGCTGGCGAAGGGGCGGCGCATGGGGCACCTGACCCAGCACCACGACCTCGACCCCGAGGAGACGCTGCGCGGCGCCGCGGAAGGGGCGTTCGCCGACCTGCACGACATCCACCGTCGCCTCGACGAGGTGTACGACCGCATGGCCACGGCGGAGGGCGACGAGCTCGACCGGCTCATGAAGCAGCAGGTGCGCCTCGAGGAGCAGATGGAGGCGGCGGGGGGGTATGTGGTCGGTCACAAGATCGACGCCACGCTGCACGGCCTGGGGTTCACCGACGAGCAGTTCGGCATCCATTGCCACGCGCTCTCGGGCGGGCAGCGCAGCCGCCTGGCGCTCGCGCGTCTGCTGCTGGAGTCGCCGGACCTCCTGCTGCTCGACGAGCCGACGAACCACCTCGACATCGCCGGGCGGTTGTGGCTGGAGGAGTTCCTCGTTCACGAGTTTCGCGGCGCCGTGCTGATGATCACCCACGACCGGCGCATGCTCGACAACACCGTTACGAAGATCCTCGAGGTCGAGGGCGGGCGTCTGATCGAGTACCCGGGCAACTACCAGAAGTTCCGCGAGCTGCGCAAGGAGCGGCGCATCGTGATGCTCCGCGCCTGGGAGAAGCAGCAGACGAAGTTCCGCCAGCAGGAGGAGTACATCCGTCGGTACAAGACGGGCCAGCGGGCGAAGGAGGCGCGCGGGCGCCAGACGAAGCTCGAGCGCGAGAAGCGCGACAACTTCCTCGAGAAGCCGCTGGAGCTGGATGTCTTCAGCTTCCCGATCCCGAAGGCGCCGCGCCCGGGTGATGTGCTGGTCAGCGCGCGCGGGCTCAGCAAGAAGTACGAGAATCGCCACCCGGAGACGGGCGAGCGCCTCGGCGAGCGTGTGCTGTTCGATGATCTGGAGGTCTCGATCGGCAGGGGTGAGCGGTGGGGCGTCATCGGCCCCAACGGCGCCGGCAAGACCACGCTCGTGAAGTGCCTGCTCGGCGACATGCAGGCCGACAGCGGCGAGGTGCGCCTCGGGACCAATCTGAAGATCGGCTACTTCCGGCAGATCCACGACGTGGCCGACCCCGATGCGCAGGTGTACCGCTACCTGCAGAAGCTCGTCGCGCTCGAGAGCCCCGACAACATCCTCAGCGAGCAGCAGGCGCGCGATCTCGCCGGCGCGTTCCTCTTCAGCGGCGAGGATCAGGACAAGCCGATGCACGTGCTCTCCGGCGGCGAGCGGGCGCGCGTGCTGCTGGCGAGCCTCATCGCCTCGGGCAAGAACCTGCTTGTGCTCGACGAGCCGACAAACCACCTCGACATCCCGAGCGCCGAACGCCTCGAAGAGGCGCTCTCACCGGCGGGGGGGTACGAGGGCGGGCTGATCCTCATCAGCCACGACCGCGCGCTCATCGACGCGGCGTGCGACCGACTGCTCGTGCTCGACGGCGAGGGGCGCTGCGAGGTCTTCCTCGGCAACTACTCCGCGTGGGCGCGCAAACAGACTGAACGCGCCGGCGCGCAGCAGGCGCGCCAGCAGGCCGAAAAGGACGCCGAGGAGCGCCGACGCAAGGACGAGGCCGCGCGGAAGGAACGCGAGCGCGCCGAGCAGGCCAGGAAGAAGGCCCCGTCGAACAATGCGCTGTCGCGCTTGCGCATGGATCAGCTTGAGGAGCGCATCGAGAAGGCCGAGACGCGCATCAAGGCCATCGACCGCGACCTCGCCGACCCGAAGGTATGGAACGACGCGAAGCGATCGAAGCAGCTCGGCGACGAGCGGTCGCGCCTCGTGGCGGAGCTCGAACCCCTGGAGTTCGAGTGGAGCCGGCGCGCGGAGGAGGAGTGAAGGAGCCCCGTGCGCGAGCACGGGGTCACTCGATCGTTTTCGGTGGGTCGGTGCGTGCGGGGTCGTGCCTACGCGTGACGCGGCGTGCAGGACGTTCCATGTATATTCCAAAACGTAAGCCACGGGCGACCCGAAGGTCGCCCGTGGGGCGGGAATCACACGCTGCTCCGTGCGCCCGCGTTGCAGGCGCGTCAGCGTCGGCGGGTGTTTGACTTCATTGCCTTCCCGGCAAGGCGCGGGCCGCGCGGCTTGAGCTCGCGAAGCAGGGCGGAGAGGTCATGGCCCAGCACGCGACCGTCGCCGTTGAGATCGCTGTCCGGGCCGTTTCCGTCGCGGTAGGTCCCGCGCATGTTCCATTCACCGAGCAGCACGCCGAGGTCGGCGCCGTCGATCACGCCGTCGCCGTTGATGTCGGCGAAGAGAGCGCTTGCGGTGGCGTCGTGGCTCTGCCCGCTGTCCACGGCCTCCGAGCCCTCGTCGAGCGGGACGCTGACGAAGACCGAGCCCTCGCATTCGCTGTCGTTCAGGGCGTAACGGATTTCGTAGACGCGACCGTCGCCGACGCCGCTGCGTTCGGCGCGGACCATCGCCACGCCGCCGTCGATCGAGGCGTCGACGAGCGTGGCGCCGTCGTGCAGCGCATTGACCGGCTCGTCGCTCGTCACGCGCAGCACGGTGACGGCCTCGTCGAGTCCCGCGGCCTGGGCAACGTCGATCGTGACCATCTTGTGGTTCGGCGGCCAGACGCTGACGAACGCGTCCTCGGGACACGGGTCGCTCTCGCGCAGGCGCACCATCCAGGCCTGCTGCCCGCCGCCGGGCGCAAGGCCGTAGCCGGCGATCACCGAACCGTCGGAGGACATGCTCGTCGCGTCGATGAGGCGCCAGCCGGCGATGTCGATGCCGGCTTCACTTGCGAGGTAGTCGGCGAGGCGCATCGTGCCTGTGGAAGGCGTCCAGACGAGCGCCTCGTTGCCCGCGCTGGTGGAGCCCCGACCGACCACCATCGCACCGTCGTCCGTGACGGCGTTGGCGATGGAGTCGAACCTCCCGCCGGACAGGTCGCCCAGCGCGATCATGCCGGCGTCGGCGCTCCAGAGGAACGCTTCCTGGCCGAAGCTGGACAGCGAGCGACCGACCACGAAGTCGCCCCCACCGGAGACGCCGACGCCTTGCGCCATGTAGCCGCCACCGGGCAGATCGCCCAGGGCCTCGAGGCCACCGGCCTCGGTCCAGCGGAACGCCTCGAACCCGTTGACGCTGAGTCCGTAGCCGACCACGACGGCGCCATCGGCGCTCACGTCGAGCGCGACGCTGATGGACGCGTTTCCGGGGAAGTCGCCGAGCCCGACCATGCCGCCCTCGGGTGTCCAGCGGAACGCCTCCTGGCCGAGCGCACCGACGCTGTCACCGACGACGACTCGCCCGTCGGCGCTGACGCGCGAGGCGTACGAACTGGCCGCACCGCCTGGGAGATCGCCGAGTTCGACGAGGCCGTCGGCCTCGGTCCAGCGGAATGCCATCAGCCCCATCTGCGTGAAGCCGTATCCCACGACGACCGAGCCATCGGCGCTGGCTCCATTGGCGACGGTGCCGAAGCCCCCGGGCAGGTTGCCGAGCGAGGCGCCCTCGGCGCCCTCCACCCAGCGCACCGCACGGATGCCGTCGATCTGCGATCCGAGCCCGACCGCGACACGACCGTCGGCCGAGAGGTCGAATGCCTGGCTGCTCGCGGCGCCGCCGGGCAGGTCGCCGAGCGGGAAGAAGCCGACCTGGGCGTGCGCTGTGCCGCACGCCGCGAGGAGCAGCGCCGGCGCGCCGAATCGGCGCAGCGCAGTGGAGGTCCGCATCGAACGAACGGGCGCAGCACAATCGCCCGCGACGGGTCTCCCCGGCGCGGGTCTGCGGTTGGCGAGCATTGCGGTTCCTCCAAGGCCGGGGCGGGGTTCCACGCGTCGCGAGGCGCTTGCCTCACGCCGTCCCGCCGTCAGGCGTCGGTCACACCATCTATCGGCGCGAGGATTCGCCGAATGAAGGGAGGACGCCGATCAGACCCGTCAAACGCGCCCGTCTGTGCCGTTTGGTGAAGCGCGCGACACTCGGCAACGCAGGAAAGCGCGCCACTTCGCTTCAGGCGGTCACCGTGATCGCTGGTCAGAACGGCGGCGGCTTGGCCTTCGACCACGCTTCCTCGTACCGCTCGAGTTTCAGCTCGAACTCGCGCACGAGGCTCGACTCCTGCCCCTTCGCGATCGCCAGCGCCCGGCGCTGCATCTCGACGGCCTGCTCGAGGCGTCCCTCGCCGAACTCGATCGAAGCGAGCGTCGCCATCGCGTCGGCGAAGGTGTCGTCGGTGACCTCGAGCGAGCGCATCGCCGCGGCGCGCGCGAGCGCGAAGTCGCGCGGCTCGAGGCGCGGCGCCTCCACGATGAAGCGCGCCAGGTTGTTCAGGAGCGCCGCATCATCGCGCAGCAGACCGTCAACGAGCGTGCGGCCGTAGGCCCATGCATCGTCCTCGCGATCGAGCGTCAGCGCAAGGCGCTGCACCTTGACGACCGCCAACTGGCGGTGCCCGTCGGGATCGAGTTCGATCGCCTCGTCGATCTTCGCGAGGGCGCCGTCCCAATCGCCCTCGCGCGCGAGGCGGTTGGCGTCCGCCGCGGCGGCGCGCGCACGCTCGCGCTGCGCCTCAGCCTCGACGGCCGCGTCGGTGTCGAAGGTCCCGGCGACGACGCGCTCCACAACGTCGCGTGCGCCGTCCATCGGGTGGCCGATCCACACCAGCGTGCCGGCGCGATCGATCACCATCATCGTCGGGATGCCGTTGCGTCCCGCGGCGTCCATGAAATCTCGCGCGAGCGCGCCGTCGGTGTCCTCCGCGATGCGGTAGCCCATCGCGTCGCCGATCTCACCCAGAAACGCATCGGGCGTTGGCGCATCGGGGGACGCCCAGATGTGCGCACCGATCACGACGACGCCGTCGCCGGCCAGATCGGCGTGCATCGACTGCACCTCCGGGATGCTCGCGATGCACGGGCCGCACCAGGTCGCCCAGAAGTCGAGCACATAGATGCGTCCGTCATCGAGGGCCCCGACCTGCTCGCCCTGCACCCACCGTGCGCTCGCCGGGATGGGCGGCGCGGGGTCGCCGATGGCGAGCCCGCCGGCGTCGCCCGGCGCCGGCGAGGCCGACAGGGCACAGGTGAGCATCGCGGCGATGGCGAGTCGCATCTGGCGTCCTCCGGTGGAGTCCCGGCCCGTGATACCGCGCCCCGGCCGGGATTTCGACACCCGGCGTGGGGATTGGCGGCGCCGGGATGGAACCGAAGATCCATTCGTCCATAGCGTTGCTGGAGTTCCACGGAGCACACCGTGCCGCAGACCGCCTCGTCCATCCGGCTCGCGCCTCGCCGCTGGCCCCTGCTACTCGGGCTGGGCGTCAGCGTGGTTGCGCACCTCGGCGCTGCGGCGGTGCTGGCGGTGAACGGGTCGATGATGCCGGTCATCGGCGCGCCGCCGCCTGCGCCGGCGCTCGAGCCCGATCGGCAGCGACTTGGCATCGAGCGATCCGACGCGTCGACGATCACCTGGCTCGGCTTTGAGGAGCCGACGCCGCAGCAGGCGCAGCAGGCGGATGTGGAGCAGGCACAGTTCGCGATCGCCGCGGCGGAGCGTCTCGCAACGGAGGTGCAGCGCGCCGCGAGCGAGGCGCCGCGTGCGATCAGTGCGCTGACCGAAGCGATGGCGCGCGAAGCGGCGCGCCAGAGCGCCGCGTCCGGCGTCGAAATTCCTGACGCGAGCGCGCCGGCGCCGGACCTGATCGTCGGGGCGCCGGAGCCGAAGCCGCAGACGCCCGGCGAGACCAGCGAGCGGGAGGCGGCCGAGGCGTCGCCCCAGGCGGCCGAGCAGGCCGGCGAGGGCGATGCGTCCGAGGATGGCGCGCCGATCGTCGATCCGGAGAACGACGGCCAGAACGATCGGGATTCGCCGGCGCGGTCGCTCGAGGCGCCGGTGAAGGTGGAGCCGGGCAAGCCCGTCGCCGCCGAGGGGCTCGAGATCCAAACCGTCCGGGCAAAGTGGACCCACACGACGCTCCTGACGAGCCGCCCGAAGAACCCCGTGATCCGGGTGTTTTTTGATCGCGAGGGCCGGGTCGCCAAGGCGGTCTTCGAGCGGTCGAGCGGCGCGAAGTATGTGGATGAACCCCTCCTGAATGCGGTCTATCAGTGGCGTGCGAAGGGGGATGCGCTCGCGGACCTGACGCCGGAGGGGGAGGGCTCGATGATCGAGGTGGTGTTTGAGATCGGGCTCAGGTGATTCCCGAGCTTTGGGTGGGCCGCTCCCATTGATCGGGGGGGAACCACCCCGTACTGTGGGGGTCAGTCTCTCCGGCCGGTGGGAACCGTCATCGACTCGGGGGCGCATGTGTGCGTATAACGACCGTGGACCTCGAGGGGAGCTCGAAGGCGCCCGGCGGATCGTGGAATGCCGCGACGCCGACATGCAAGGGAGGACGCGATGCGTCTGTCGAAGCGCTGCGAACACGGGCTCAAGGCATCGGTGCAGCTTGCGCTGCACTCGGCCGAGGGGTACCTGCAAGCCAAGGAGATTGCCGAGGCAGAGGAACTGCCCGGCAAGTTCATCGAGAGCATCCTGTCGTCGCTGCGCGCGGCGTCGATTCTCGAGTCGAAGGTGGGCGCGAAGGGTGGGTATCGCCTTGCGCGTCCCGCCGGCGAGATCTTCATCGCCGATCTGATCAGCGCGCTCGAGAGCGACCTGCAGTCGGGTCGCGAGGACGCCGAGGACATGACCCCCGGGGCCAGCGCGCTCACGCTGCTGAATCGGCGGATCGACGCGGCCCTGGCCGAGACGCTCACCGGGCTCACGCTCGAGGATCTCACCGGGCTGCACTCGATCAGCGCCGATCAGGCGGCCTCGAGCGAGCGCGCCGACGACGGTGAGACCCACGATCGCGCCCTCGCCGGATGCGCCGGCGACGCCTGAACCTCTCGGCCTGCGCGTGTTCCGCGCTGGCCACGACCGACAATCGGGACGATAGTTGCGGTATGCGAGGCCTCCTCGCCATCGGGACGACGCTGCTCTGCGCTGCGACGGCGCATGGGCAGGGGGTGCAGCCCTCGCGACCGAGCGAGCCGTCGTCGCCGCGCTCGCCCGGCCAGCCCTACGAGCAGGTGCAACAGGGTGTCGAAGACATCGGCCCGCTGGGCGAGAGCCTCGAGTCGCCGATGCTCGACCTGCGCGTGCCGACGGGGTTCGAGCGCGTCTACCTCGTTCCCGACGGCTCGGGCAACCTGATGCGCATCAACGGGGCGATGCACGCCGTCTTCCCGCGCAGCCAGTATGTCGCGACACCGTTCGGCGCGATGCCGGTGGTGCCGCCGGGCACGGTCTTTCACCTCGGCGCTCCGCGCGAGTGGGCGATCGACGCCAACGGCGTGGCGACGGATCGCACGGGCGCCGGCGCTTCGTCGCTGCGCGTCAGCAACCGGCTCGATGCGCGACTGGGCAGCGCGACCGCCGATGGGCAGCCGGTGCGCGAATCGGTGTCGCGGACGGCGGCGACCGTGATGTCCGACGAGTCGTACCGGCGCGAGCGGATGGCCTCGATTCTCGAGGCGGCGCTCGGATCAGGGCAGGACTCGGCGCCCGGGGCCGAGGGCGAGACGCCCGCCGAGGCCCCGCCGGCGCGGGACGGCTGAAACTTCCAGCCCCGGCGACCGCCTCGCCGACACAAGGGATGTGCTGAGGACACCGCTGCAACTTGTGCGGACGCTGCGCGCGCTCGGGCCGGCCATCGCGTCGGCCGGCGCCGTCGCGGCGGTCGCGTCGCTCCCCGCCTGCACCTACATCACCGGCGACCCCTCGCCACGCTTTGTGGGCACCGAGACGCTCGAACGCATCGACAAGGGTTCGACGACGCAGGACTGGGTCGTGGCCGTCTTCGGGCAGCCCATCTTCAAAGCCCGCCTGGTCGACGGCGAGACGCAGATCTGGAAGTACCCCTACGAGTTCGCGGACAAGAGCGGCAGCCGCATGAAGCTGCTCAACCAGCGCGAGGGGGAGAACGCCAGCCGTGTGGTCTTCGTGCAGCTCTCCGGCGGCGTCGTGACGGACTGGTGGCGTGACTGACCGGCGCCGCCATCGCGCGCAGCTGCTTCTCGTCTGTGGGCTCGCGGCGCTGGCGCCGGCCTGCCACACGGGCACGGTGTTCGATCCCTACGCCGATCAGCCGCAGCGCTCGAGCCGGTTCGTCGGGCAGGAAACGCTGGACCTGATCGTGCCCGGCGAGACGACGGCCGAGTGGATCGAGCGTCGCCTGGGCAAACCAACGACCAGCGAGCCGATGTTCACCAGCGCGAAGAAGCTGTGGCGGTACGAGTACGAGAAGATCGAGAACCGCGACGGGACCACCTATCGCATCCTCGAGGACGGGTGGAACGGGCGCCGGATCGCGCGCGCGATCCACTTCGAGATCTCCGCCGGCGTCGTCGATCGCTGGTGGATCGAGTGATCCCGCCGGCGGGCCGGTAGACTGACGTCCCGATGGCCACCGAACGCGTCATTTCCGGCGAGGCGACGACCCCCGAGGAGGAGGCCGCCTTCGCGAGTCTGCGCCCGGCGCGCCTCGCGGAGTTCGTTGGCCAGCGCGAGCTGATCGAGCGTCTCCGCATCACGCTGGAGGCGGCCAAGGCGCGGGGCGAAGCGATGGAGCACGTGCTCCTCCACGGGCCGCCGGGCCTCGGCAAGACGACGCTCGCCCATGTGATCGCCGCCGAGATGGGCACGAAGGCGCACGTCACCAGCGGCCCGGCGCTGACGCGCGGGAGCGACCTCGTCGGCGCGCTGACGCGCCTCGAGGCCGGTGATGTGCTCTTCATTGACGAGATCCACCGCCTGCCGGCGGCCGTCGAGGAGTTCATCTATCCGGCGATGGAAGACCTGCGCATCGATGTGGCCGTGGACAGCGGCATGCATGCGCGCACGGTGTCGATCGCGCTCAAGCCCTTCACATTGCTCGGCGCGACGACGCGCGCCGGCATGGTGAGCGCGCCATTGCGCAGCCGCTTCGGCGTGACGCATCACCTGAACTACTACGAGGCGACCGACCTCGTGCGCATCCTCGACCGCAGCGCGCCGGTGCTGTCGATGTCGAATGCGGCGCCGGACTCGCTGGAGTTGATCGCGCGCCGCAGCCGCGGGACGCCCCGCATCGCCAACCGCCTGCTGCGTCGCGTGCGCGACTATGCGCAGGTGCGCGCCGGCGGGCAGGTGACGACGCGCGTCGTTGAGGAGAGCCACGCCCTCGTGGGCGTCGACGGCGCCGGGCTGGACGATCTCGACCGCGCCTACCTGCGCGCGATCGGCGAGGTGTACGACGGCGGGCCGGTGGGCGTCGAGGCGATCGCCGCGACGATGGGGCAGGACTCCGGCGCCCTCGAGGATGTCGTCGAGCCGTATCTCCTGCAGCGGGGCCTGGTGGCGCGCACACGCCGCGGGCGCGTGCTGACGCCGGCGGGGGCGGAGATGGTCGGCTGCCGCGCCCCGGAGCAGAGCGAATCGTTGTATTCGTAGGGCGGCCTTCAGGCCGCCGGTCCGTCGCCGGCGCCATCATCGTTCTTCTGGGCCCGCTCGCGCCGCACTCGCTCGATGACGAGCTTCGCCCCCTCGGCGTCGCGACGCTGAACGATGATCTCGACGAGTCCCGGGGCCTCGGCGCGGAAGCCCGCGGTCAGGCCGCCCGAGGTCATCGCACGGATTCCGGCTTCGGCGAGCGCATCGATCAGCAGCGCCGCCTCCCATTCCTGCTGCACTTTCCAGACGCAGACCGGGTCGTCCTCGCGGTTCTGCATGGCGGTGCGCCCTCGGCGGCCTGAAGGCCGCCCTACTTCTGCCTTCTCTCGCGCTCGTCTCGCACCGTGCCTCCGATGATCAGCGCCGTGCCGATGATCACGAAGTCCTTGATCAGGTACTGGCCTTGAATGGTGGGCGCCCACAGCGCGCCGTCGAAGCAGACATCGAACTTGAGGACGAGCGCCAGCACCGTGCCCGGCAGGCGGATGACCAGCAGCAGGAGCGCTGCGCGGAGGAAGGGCCGGCAGATCAGGCAGAGGCCGATCGCGGCCTCCCAGGCGCCGAGAAAGGCGACGGTGATCTTCGGATCGCCGAAGTACACCGTTTTGGCGATGATCGACGTCGCCGACTCGAGGCCCGCGAGTTTGAGCGAGCCGAACCAGAGGAACAGCGCGCCGATCAGCAGCCGGTCGAGGCGGTGGCCGGTGCGGTGCATCCAGTGGGCGATGCGCAGGTCGATGGTGTCGAGGCGCGGGTGCACGGTCGAAGACTCCGGGTCGGGGTCTACTGCTCCTTCGGGCGCCCGAGCACGCTGACATCACCGATCCCGCCGCTGGCGAGCAGGTCGAGGACGGCCAGCAGGTCGCCGCTGCGCCCTTCCTGATCGGCCGCGACGACCACGCGCACCGTCTCGCCCCGGGCGTCGGCCTGCTCCTGCAGCAGGCGCACGCGTTCGACGAGCGTGTCGGTCGTCGCCCCCTCGCCGTTGATGAAGACGGCGCCGGCGTCATCGACGCCGATGGTGATGAGCCCCGCCCGTTCCGGCGCCTCGCCCGCGCCGATCGCCGGCAGCCGGATGTCGAGCACCTCGGCGCGGACCATCAGCGTCAGGGCGAAGACAAAGAAGGTGAGCAGGAGGAAGATCACATCGATCAGCGGCATGATCTCCAGCCGGGGCTCGTCCATGGTGGTGCGGCGGAGGCGTCGCATGCCCGCAGTGTAGGGTGGGCTCGGCCCACCCCGTCGCGCCCGACGCGCCCGATTGTGCGTGGTGGGCGGAGCCCACCCTACACTGGCGCCCCATGCCCTCCCTCACGCGCAGCGAGTTCGTGCAGGTTGTCGCCGACGCCCGGAAGACGCACCCCGGTGACGCGATCGCCGTGCCCGTGGGCGAGGCGATCCTCAGCGACCAACTCACCCCCGTGCTCGCCTACCGGCGCCTCGTCTCGCGCGACGAGCGCACCGCGCCGTCGTTCCTCTTCGAGTCGGTCGAGGGCGGCGAACGACAGGGGCGACACTCCATCCTCGGCGCCGACCCGGCGATCGAGGTGCTCGCCTACGGGCATCGCGTGGAGGTCATCGACCGGCGCGCCGGCACACGCGCGGAGGCCGAGGAGGCCGATCCGCTGCTCGTGCCGCGCCGGCTGACCGAGGGCGTGCGCCTGGTGCGCGCCGGGCGCGCGCTTCCCGACTGCATGCTGGGCGGCTGGGTCGGGTACGCGGCGTACGACACGGTTCGCTACGCAGAGCCGGAGAAGCTCGCGAGCCCGCCGCGCGACGATCGGGGCCTGCCGGACCTCTCCTTCGCCTATTACGACCGCGTCATCGTCTTCGACAGCGTGGACAAGCTCGTGCATGTCGTGCGCACGGTGACGGTCGGTCCGGAGGACGATGCGGGCGCGGCGTACGACGCGGCGCTCGCCGACCTCGATACGATCCTCGACGCGGTGCAGACGCACTCGAAGCCGCTCCCCGCCGGGCGCGTCAGCGACCTGCGCGCTACGGTCGCGCCGCTGCCGAGCAATCTCACGCGTGACGAGCACAAGGCGATGGTCGAGCGGGCGAAGGAGTACATCCGCGCCGGCGACATCTTTCAGGTCGTGCTCGGGCAGCGCTTTGAGCGCACGAGCGCGGCGGATCCCTTCGATGTCTATCGGGCGCTGCGCGCGGTGAACCCGAGCCCCTATATGGTGTACCTGCAGGGGCCGGGGTGCATCCTGGTGGCGAGCAGCCCGGAGATCCTCTGCCGCGTCCGCCGAGACGTGAAGACGGGGGCGCAGGTCGTCACGAACCGGCCGCTGGCGGGCACGCGCAGGCGCGGCGTCACGCCGGAGGAAGACCTCGCCCTCGAGCGCGAGCTGCTCGCCGATGACAAGGAACGCGCCGAGCACATCATGCTCGTCGACCTCGGGCGCAACGATGTCGGCAAGGTGACGCGTCAGGGCGCGGTGTCGCTGGACGCCGTGATGGAGATCGAGCGCTACAGCCATGTCATGCACATAAGCAGCACGGTGACGGGTCCGCTGAAGCCCGAGCTGGACTGCTGGGACGCGCTGCGCGCGACGCTGCCGGTCGGCACGATCTCCGGCGCCCCGAAGGTGCGCGCGATGCAGATCATCGACGAGCTGGAGCCGATCCGACGCGGGCCCTACGGCGGCGGCATGGGGTATGTGACCCTCGACGGCGACATGGACATCGCGTTGGCGCTGCGCACCATCGTCGTGCCGACGGATCGGTATGACGGACGGCAGTGGACCTACCACCTGCAGGCGGCGGGGGGGATCGTGGCGGACTCGCATCCGGCGGCCGAGTACGACGAGACGGTGAACAAGGCGGCGGCAATGGCGCGGGCCGTCGAGGTCGCCGAGCGCGCGTTCCTGCCGGGCTGATCAGCGCGTCGGGGCGCCGACGAGCGTCTCGCGCAGCGCCTGGCTCGGATGGAAGACGATGGTGCGCGCGGCGGGGATGCGCATCCGCTCGCCTGTGGCCGGGTTGACCCCGTTGCGTTCGGGCCGCTCACGGACCTTGAAGGCGCCGAAGCCGTTGAGGGAGACCTTGCCGTCTGCGCGGGCGCCGTCGGCGATGCAGGAGAGCATGGCTTCGACGACCTGCGTCGCCTGGTGCTTGCTCTCGAGGAAGTCGAGTCGTGACGCGATCGCTTCGGCGAGTTCCCGCTTGGTCATCGTTGGATCCACTCCCGCTCGGACGCGTCCCGAACCCCCGCCGGCGCCTCCGCCGGCGGCCCACCCCGGGTCGCATTCGGCAGCGTAGCATGGGATCGTGTCGGATACCGCCGCAAAACCCGCGACCGAGGGCAAGCCCGAGACGAAGCCCCGCCCCCGCACCGACCAGCCGTGGCTGTGGTCCGTCGTGCTGCTCGACGACGACGACCATTCCTACGAATATGTCATCGAGATGATGCAGACGATCTTCGCATCGCCTTTGCCGAAGGCGTTCGAGACCGCCAAGCGCGTCGATACGCAGGGGCGCGCGGTGTGCCTGATCACGCACAAGGAGCACGCGGAGTTGAAGCGCGACCAGATCCTCGCCTTCGGGCCCGACAAGCGCATCGCACGCTGCAAGGGCAGCATGAGCGCCATCATCGAGCCGGCCACCGGCGATGACGATGAGGATGACGACACCCCGTCATGAGCCGCCCCGTCGCCCTGGTCACCGAGTCGATCGACGACGCCTGCCGCCAGTGGCTCGCGGAGCGGTGCGACCTGCGCGCCGTCGCGCCAACGGACGCAGGCTTTGATGCGCAGCTGGCGACCGCCCACGCGCTGGTGGTGCGCACCTACACCACCGTGGACGAGGCGCTGCTCGCGAAGGCGCCGAACCTGCGCGTCGTCGGACGCGCGGGCGTCGGGCTCGACAACATCGATCTGCACGCCTGCCGGCTGCGCGATGTCGTCGTGGTCCACACGCCCGAGGCGAACACCGAGGCGGTGGTGGAGTTCACGGTCGCGCGGATGCTGCAGGCGCTGCGCCCGCTTCGCGAGGTGGCGCAGTCGATGCCCGCGGAGCAGTGGAAGCGGTTGCGTGACGCGCTGATCACGCCGCGCCAGGCCTCCGGCGCCACGCTGGGTGTGCTCGGGTTCGGGCGCATCGGCTCGCGCGTGGCGCGCACGGCGCGCTCGCTGGGCATGCGCGTGCTGTACACGGATCTTGACGAGATCCCCGGCGCGGCCGCGTTCGGCGCCGAGCCCGTCGATCGCGACACCCTCCTGCGCGAGAGCGATGTGCTCACGATCCATGTCGACGGGCGCCCGGAGAATCGGGGCCTGCTCGGTGCGCGCGACCTGGGGCTCTGCAAGCCGGAGTGCGCGATCATCAACACCGCGCGCGGCTTCGTGCTCGACGCGGGCGCCGTCGCCGTCTGGCTCCTCGCCAACCCGAAGGCGAGCGCCTGGCTGGATGTGCACGAGCCCGAGCCGATCCCCGATGACTACCCGCTGCTGGGGCTGAACAACGCGCACCTGACGCCCCACATCGCGGCGGCCACGCGGCGCGCGAAGACGAACATGTCGTGGGTCGTGCAGGATGTCTGGCGCGTGCTCGCCGGCGAGCAGGCGCGATGGCGCGCGGTGTAGCCCGAAGGGAGCCCATGGCCGAACTCTCCGTCAACATCGATCATGTCGCCACCGTCCGGCAGGCCCGCCGAGGGCTGGAGCCCGACCCGCTGCGCGCCGCGCACGAGGCCGAACTGGGCGGCGCCGACGGCGTCACCGTGCACCTGCGCGAAGACCGGCGCCACATCCAGGACGCCGATGTCGAGCGCCTCTGTCCATTCGTGCACGTGCGATTCAACCTCGAGATGGCGGCGACGGACGAGATGGTCGAGATCGCGCGCCGCATCGGGCCCGACAGCGCCATGCTCGTGCCCGAGGGGCGCACCGAGGTGACCACCGAGGGCGGCCTCGATGTCGCCGGCAACCTGCCCCGCATGACCGAGGTGGTGAAGCGCCTGAAGGACGCCGGGATGGTGGTGTCGGCCTTCATCGACGCCGAGGCGCGCCAGGTGGAGGCCTGCGCCCGCGCAGGGTTCGATGTCTGCGAGGTGCACACCGGGCCGTACGCCCATGCCTGGCACGAGGTGGGAGGCGACTTCCTGCGCGAGTCGCTGGCGCGGGAGCTGGAGGCGGTTCGCGAGGCCGGGCGACGCATCCGCGAGACCGGCCTGCGCTTCAACGCCGGGCACGGGCTCAACTACCACAACGTCGGCCCGATCGCGGCGCTCGAGGGTGTCAGCGAGCTGCACATCGGCCACGCGATCGTCAGCCGCGCGGTGTACGTCGGCCTGCGCGAGGCCACGCGCGAAATGAAGGCGCTAGTGGTCGGGGCCCCGGCCCGGCACGGGGCCTGACCCGGGCGAAGTTAGCAGGCGCCTGCGCGGAAGCCCTGTTCCCATCAGCACTTGCGAAATAACCGAAACCTCGCAGGTGGATTGCGAGTTCGGGCCTGATACGCTACGGGGATGCCCACGAAATCCACCGCCTCGTCGAAGACCCGGACGCGGTCACGCAGCACCGGACGGAAGCCGAACGCAAAGAAGGCGACCGATCTGAGCACCGTTGCGATCACGAACTACCCGACCGCGCTGAAGTACCTCGCCGATCGGGTGGACATCGAGCGCACGCGCCCGCGTCGTGTGAGCCGCGACGAGTTCAAGCTCGACCGCATGCGCGCCCTGCTGGAGGGGCTCGGGAACCCGCACGAGCGCCTGCGCTGCGTGCACGTCGCCGGCACCAAAGGCAAGGGCAGCACGTGCGCTTTGGTCGCTGCCGGCCTCGAGAACTGCGGCTACGCGGTCGGGCTCTACACCAGCCCGCACCTTGTGGACGTGCGCGAGCGCATCCAGATCAACGGGTCGGTGATCCCCCACGCCGCGTTCACCGAGGCGATGCAGCGGATCAGCGAACTCGAGCCCAAGGTCGCCGCCAAGCACGGCCCGCTGACCTACTTCGAGGTCACGACCGCGATGGCCTTCCTCTACTTCGCCGAGAAGGCGGTGGATGTGGCCGTCATCGAGTGCGGCCTCGGCGGGCGCCTCGACTCGACGAATGTCATCCAGCCGGAGGTCGCGGCGATCACTTCGATCAGCCTCGATCACACGCACTACCTCGGTGATTCGCTCGACCAGATCGCGCGAGAGAAGGCCGGCATCCTCAAGCCCGGCGCCCACGCGGTCACCTACGACCAGGCGCCCGAGGCGCTCGCGGCGATGCGCGAGGTCGCCGAGGCGCAGGGCGTGACGCTCGAGGTCCTCGGCGCCGACATCGACTTCTCCAGCCGCTTCGAGGCGACGCCCCGCCTCGGCCCGCACACCTGCATCTGCCTCTCGAGCGAGCGCAGCGCCTACGAGCACGTCAACGTGCCCCTGCCCGGTGAGCACCAGTCGCTCAACTGCGGGCTGGCGCTGGCGATCCTCGACAAGCTGCGCGAGCGCGGCTTCAACACGCCCGAGCACAAGGTCATCGAAGGCCTCGGCAATGTGCGCGCCAAACTGCCAGGCCGGATGGAGATGGCCTGGCCGTCGCCGCGGATCCTCATCGACGGCGCGCACAACCCCGCGAGCATCACGAGCCTGATCCGCTCGATCGGCGCCCACATCCCGTACGACTCGATGGTGATGGTCTTCGGCTGCGCCGAGGACAAGGACGTCCACGCGATGCTCGAGCAGGTCGCGCTCGGCGCCGACAAACTCATCTTCACGAAGGCCAAGGGCAACTCGAGAGCCGCCGATCCGCACGATCTGCAGCAGATGTTCGGCGAACTCTCGGGCAAGATGTCGCAGGTCGCTCCGGACCTGCCGACCGCGCTCGAGACCGCGGCCCGCGCTGTCGGTCGCGACGACCTCATCTGCGTGACGGGCTCCTTCTACCTCGTCGGCGAGGCAAAGAAGCACCTGGACAACCTCGCCGCCAAGCGCGCAGCCGCGGCGAAGGGGTAAACGCGGAAGAGACCGGGAGACGGAGAGACGAAGAGACGAAGTGGTTGTGGAGCGGGCAGTCGAGCCCGGCCGCACGATCACTCCGTCTCTTCGTCTCTTGATCTCTCCGTCTCGCTCCCCCGGTACACTCCTCGCTATGCCCGAGCAGCAGCCCAGCACGCAGGACCAGGGCGCCGACGCCGGCGCCCCGCCCCACCGCTACACCGCGCGCCTCGCGAACGAGATCGAGGCCAAGTGGCAGGCCCGCTGGGCCGAGCGGGGGACCTTTCACACGCCGAATCCGACGGGCGATCTGGCCGACCGCTTCGACGAGCGCGCCGCGGGCAAGGCCAAGCTCTTCGTCCTCGACATGTTCCCCTACCCCTCGGGCGCCGGGCTGCACGTGGGGCATCCGCTCGGCTATATCGCGACGGACATCTTCGCGCGCTACAAGCGGATGACCGGCCACAATGTGCTCCACGCGATGGGGTACGACGCCTTCGGCCTGCCCGCCGAGCAGTTCGCGGTGCAGACCGGCCAGCACCCGCGCGTCACGACCGAGCAGAACATCGCCAACATGCGGGCGCAGCTCGCCCGCCTCGGCCTCGGCCACGATGAGCGCCGCAGCGTCGCGACCACCGATGTGCCCTTCTACCGCTGGACGCAGTGGATCTTCCTGCGCCTCTACCACGCCTGGTTCGATGAGGAACTCGGCAAGGCGCGCCCCATCGACGATCTCGTGCGCGAGTTCGAGACCGGCCAGCGCGTGCCCGAGGGCGCGGCGAACCCCAAGCGAATGGCGTGGACCGATCTCGACGCCGGCGCGCGCGCCGACCTGCTCAACGAGCGCCGCCTCGCCTATGTCGCCGAGGCGCCCGTCAACTGGTGCCCCGCGCTCGGCACGGTGCTCGCCAACGAGGAGGTCACCGCCGACGGCAGGAGCGAGCGCGGCAACCACCCCGTCTACAAGCGCCCGCTCAAGCAGTGGATGATGCGCATCACCGCCTACACCGAGCGCCTGCTCGACGACCTCGCGCTCGTCGACTGGCCCGAGCCGGTGAAGCTGATGCAGCGCAACTGGATCGGCCGCTCCGTCGGCGCGCTCGTGGATTTCGCCTGCACAACGCCCACCGGCGACGAGCGCTCCATCCGCGTCTTCACGACGCGCCCCGACACGCTCTTCGGCGCCACCTACATGGTGCTGGCGCCGGAGCACCCGCTCGTCGATGAACTCGTCGCAGAGCGCTGGCCGGACGGGTCGAAGGATGCGTGGAAGGGCGCGGGACAGAAGAGCCTCGGCGCTCCCGCCGGCGGCTTCGCGACGCCCTCGGACGCCGTGCGCGCGTATCGGCGTTTCGCCGAACAGAAGTCCGATGTCGAGCGCCAGGCCGAGACGAAGACCAAGACCGGCGTCTTCACCGGCGCTCGTGCGACCAATCCCGTCACCGGCGAGCCGGTTCCCGTCTTCATCGCGGACTACGTGCTGATGGGCTACGGCACGGGCGCCATCATGGCGGTGCCCGCGCACGACGAGCGCGATCACGAGTTCGCCGAGCAGTTCGGGCTGCCCATCGTCGAGGTGGTGCGCCCCGTCGGCGAGACGACGACCGAAGGCTGCTTCTCGGGCGACGGCGTCGCGTGCAACTCGGCGCGCGACGGGCTGACGCTCGACGGGCGCACGACCGCCGAGGCGAAACAGGCGATCACCCGCTGGCTCGAGGAGCAGGGCGTCGGGCGCTCGACGGTCACCTACAAGCTGCGCGACTGGCTTTTCAGCCGCCAGCGCTACTGGGGCGAGCCCTTCCCGATCGTCTACGACGACGACGGCCGCCCGCACGCGCTGCCCGAGTCGATGCTGCCGGTCACGCTACCGGAGCTCGACGATTTCCGACCCGAGGCGAGCGATGACCCCGACGCGCCGCCCCGCCCGCCGCTCGCGCGCGCCGCCGACTGGGCGACCGTCGAACTCGACCTCGGCGACGGGAAGCAGCGCTACCGGCGCGAGACGAACACCATGCCCCAGTGGGCGGGGTCGTGCTGGTACTACCTGCGCTACCTCGATCCGACGAACGAGGGCGCGTTTGTCGACCCCGAGGTGGAGCGGTACTGGATGGCGCCGCAGGGAGAGGGGGCGAGCGCCCGCGCGGGCGGCGTCGACCTCTATGTCGGCGGCGTCGAGCACGCCGTGCTCCACCTGCTCTACGCGCGCTTCTGGCACAAGGTGCTCCACGACCTCGGCCTCGTCTCCAGCCCCGAGCCCTTCGCCAAGCTCTTCAACCAGGGGTACATCCAGGCCTTCGCCTACACCGACGAGCGCGGCGTCTATGTGCCCGCCGAGGAAGTCGTCGAGCGCGACGGCGTCTGGTATCACGACGGCAAGCCGGTCAAGCGCGACTACGGCAAGATGGGCAAGAGCCTGAAGAACGCGGTCGCGCCGGATGAGGTCTGCCGTGACTACGGCGCCGACACGCTGCGCCTCTACGAGATGTACCTCGGGCCGCTCGATCAGTCGAAGCCGTGGTCCACGACCGGCATCGTCGGTCAGCAGCGCTTCCTCCAGAAGGTGTGGCGCAACCTCATCGACGAGGAGACGGGCGCCCTGCGCATCAGCGACGCCCCCGCCGATGACGAGACGCGCCGCGTGCTGCACAAGACGATCGCCGGCGTGCGCGACGACATGCATGCGCTGCGCTGCAACACGGCGATCGCGAAGTTGATCGAGCTGAACAACCATCTCACGCAGGTGTCGGCGCGCG